>NZ_JAMPSX010000005.1:0-299860 GCF_028484875.1 Providencia sp. PROV032 | reverse complement strand
GGCCGCCGAAGAAGCGAGAATTGCAGAGGAAGAAGCTGAACGCTTACGTTTAGAAGAAGAAAAAAATAATTCACCAACAGAGCAAGAAAAACCTAAAAAAGAAGGTTTCTTTGCTAGGCTAAAGAAAGGGTTATTAAAAACTCGACAGAATTTAGGTTCGGGTTTCTTTGGGCTGTTTTCAGGTAAAAAAATTGATGATGACTTATTTGAAGAGCTCGAAGAACAATTATTGATAGCGGATGTCGGGGTTGATACCACGCGAAAAATCATTGATAACTTAACGGCGCATGCGAGCCGTAAAGAACTCAAGGATGCAGAAGCGTTATATGGCAAATTGCGTGAGGAAATGTCTGATATTTTAGCGAAAGTAGATAAACCACTCGTGATCGAAGACAAAAAACCCTATGTTATTCTTATGGTTGGTGTTAATGGGGTCGGAAAAACGACAACAATTGGTAAATTAGCACGTCAATATCAATCAGAAGGAAAAAGCGTCATGTTAGCTGCGGGGGATACTTTCCGTGCAGCTGCTGTTGAGCAACTTCAAGTATGGGGTGAGCGCAATAAAATTCCTGTGGTAGCCCAACATACAGGCGCAGATCCTGCATCGGTTATTTTTGATGCGATTCAATCAGCGCAGGCGAAAGGGGTGGATGTTTTAATTGCAGACACCGCTGGGCGCTTACAAAATAAATCGCATCTGATGGAAGAGCTGAAAAAAATTGTCCGAGTGATGAAAAAACTCGATGAAAATGCTCCCCATGAAATTATGTTAACGCTAGATGCAAGTACTGGACAAAATGCGGTAAGTCAGGCCAAACTTTTTGATGATGCAGTCGGTTTGACGGGTATCACATTGACTAAGCTCGATGGCACAGCAAAAGGTGGCGTAATTTTCTCTATTGCCGACCAATTTGGTATTCCAATTCGTTATATTGGTATTGGTGAGGGTATTGAAGATTTACGTCCATTTAAAGCAGATGACTTTATCGAGGCTCTATTTGCCCGAGAGGAATAATTTTCGATGATTCGCTTTGAACACGTTAGTAAAGCTTATCGCGGTGGCCGCCAAGCACTCCAAGGGGTTGATTTCCATCTTCAACCTGGAGAAATGGCATTTCTAACAGGCCACTCAGGCGCAGGTAAAAGTACATTACTTAAACTGATTTGTGGTATTGAGCGCCCAAGTGCGGGCCATATTTTATTCAATGGTCATGATATCAGCCGCTTGAAAAATCGAGAGATCCCATTTCTGCGCCGGCAGATCGGGATGATTTTTCAGGATCATCACTTGTTATTTGATAGAACCGTCTATGACAATGTGGCGATGCCATTAATTATTTCTGGCGCCAGCACGGAAGATATTCGTAGGCGGGTTTCTGCGGCCTTGGATAAAGTCGGGTTATTGGACAAAGCTAAAAACTTTCCAATTCAGTTATCTGGAGGGGAGCAACAGCGTGTCGGTATTGCCCGAGCCGTGGTGAATAAGCCAACGATGTTATTAGCGGATGAACCAACAGGTAACCTTGATGGAGAATTGTCTGAAGGGATAATGCGTTTATTCGAAGAGTTCAATCGTGTGGGGGTGACTGTTTTAATGGCGACCCATGATATTGCTCTGATTGAGCGTCGTAACTACCGTGTTCTTACACTAAGTGAAGGTCGTATGCTTGGAGGTCAACATGGCTAAGAATGTCCGTAAAAGCAAGCCAGTACGCGCCAAGCAATCGAAAAGCAAAGCATTAAAAGGGGGCTGGAAAGAGCAGTGGCGCTATTCATGGCTGAATGCACTCGCTGACATGCTTAGACAGCCTTTAGCGACCTTTTTAACTATTATGGTTATTGCGATTTCACTTACGTTACCAAGCCTTTGCTATATTGTGTGGAAAAATGTGTCGCAAGCCGCGGAGCAATGGTACCCAACGCCACAACTTACTGTTTATTTAGATAAATCTCTTGATGAACAAGGTGGGCAAAATGTGGTAACACAATTGCAGGCTCTGGATGGCATTGATCATGTGAATTACCTTTCTCGTGACCAAGCCATGAGCGAGTTTCGCAGTTGGTCCGGCTTCAGTACCGCACTCGATATGCTAGAGGAAAACCCACTGCCAGCAGTCGCAATCATTACGCCTAAAATTGATTTTGAAGGTTCTGATGTATTAACAACTTTGCGTGATAGAGTCAGCCAAGTCGATGGAATTGAAGAAGTTCGCATGGATGATAGCTGGTTTGCTCGGTTAGCCGCACTTACGGGCTTGGTTGGGAAAGTCGCTTCTGTTATTGGGATTTTAATGATTGTGTCCCTGTTCCTTGTAATAGGTAATAGCGTTCGGCTTAATATTTTTGCTCGCCGCGATACGATTAATGTGATGAAATTAATCGGTGCTACCGATGGGTTTATCATGAGGCCATTTTTAAATGGTGGTCTTGTATTAGGTGCATCAGGGGCGATTATTTCCCTAATTATGACCTTCTTACTTGTTTGGCAATTAGCTGACGGTGTGGCAAAAGTGGCCAGTGTATTCGGTACACAATTTCTGATTGAAGGGCTGTTATGGGAAGAATCTTTATTGGTCTTATTGTTATCCGCTATGGTTGGCTGGGTAGCGGCATGGTTGGCAACACTTCAACATTTACGACACTTTACACCTGAGTAATGAGTTGTTTTTCCGTCATTTTTATCAAAAGGTAATGATTTGATTGTTTTGTTACCTTTTGAATTTATTAACTATTTGTGTTAAAAGTGAACTCAGTCTGAATTGTTTTGTCTTACATTGACCTACTGCTAACAAATTTGTATATAATTTATTTAACGCGGTTAAGCTGGTAGACTAAAAGTGTTTACTTCATGCGTTAACCAAAGTGGTTATTAATACAAACTAATCTATTTCCTATTATTTTATTGAGGATCTGAATGACCAAAGACATGCAATCATTAGCTCTTGTTCCACAAGGAAGTATTGAAGCCTATGTTCGGGCTGCTAATGCTTACCCGATGCTTACCGCTGAGGAAGAAAAGGAACTTGCTGAACGGCTGCATTACCATGGTGATCTGGATGCTGCAAAGCAACTGATCTTATCGCACTTGCGCTTTGTTATTCATGTTGCTCGTAGTTATGCAGGGTATGGTTTGCCGCAAGCTGATTTAATTCAGGAAGGTAATATTGGCCTGATGAAAGCTGTGCGTCGTTTCAATCCTGAGGTTGGTGTTCGCCTTGTTTCCTTTGCGGTTCACTGGATCAAAGCTGAAATTCATGAATATGTTTTACGTAACTGGCGAATTGTCAAAGTTGCAACAACAAAATCGCAGCGTAAACTGTTCTTTAATTTAAGAAAGAATAAAAAACGTCTTGGTTGGTTTAACCAAGACGAGGTCGATATGGTTGCCCAAGAGTTAGGTGTAAGTCCTAAAGATGTACGTGAAATGGAATCACGTATGGCTGCACAAGATATGGCATTTGATATGTCAGACGACGATGACAGCAGTGATTTTGGTGGCCCAGTGGCCCCAGTCTTATACTTACAAGACAAAGCATCAGATTTTGCTGGCTCAATTGAAGATGATAATTGGGAAAGTCATGCGACTGACCGCCTAGCAGAGGCGTTAGACTCTTTAGATGAGCGCAGTCAGGATATCATCCGAGCTCGCTGGCTAGACGATGACAACAAAACCACGTTGCAAGAACTTGCTGATAAATATGGTGTTTCAGCAGAACGCGTTCGTCAGCTTGAAAAGAACGCCATGAAGAAGTTACGTTTGGCGATGGAAGAAGACGAAGACAGCGAAATGTGATTTATTACTTGCCAATTCGTTGTTCATTAAAATTATCTGCATTTATTGCCTGTTAAGAGGTGGATAAATGCAGATAATCATTTCTACTTTTACAATTTTTAATTGTTCAATTAATCACTGTATAACTCTAGCGGTAAGCCATCTGGGTCTGTGAAAAATGTAAAACGCTTTTGCGTGTAGGGGTCAACCCGTATTGCTTCACAAGCCACATCTTGTTCAGTTAAATAAGCGACCCATTTATCTAAATCATCGACACTGAAGGCTAAATGACGTAGCCCTGTGGCTTCGGGGTAACTTAGTCTCGCTGGTGGATTAACAAAACTGAATAACTCAATTTGGTAATGCTCACCAAAGGCTAAGTCCGCTTTCCACGAATCATTTGCTGGACGGTAGTGTTCTTCAAGCAAATTTAATCCCAAAATACGGCAATAAAAATCCTTACTGACTTCAAAATTGGATGCAATTATTGCAACATGATGAATTCTATTTAGTTTCATGCTGTTTCTCCCAGATATCAGGCAGTGTGGTGGCATTGAAGCCATGAGCAGTCAAAAATAGCCGCATCACGTTTTTTTCTTGCGGTGCAACTCCGTTAGTGTCGAATTTCCATAGTGTAATATTCGGGATTGCTTGGCAAATTTCTGCTAATAAATATGAACCGACACCTCGTCGACGAGTGATTTCTCGAATATAAAAATCCTGCATAGTGGCTGTATTATGTTCTACGGTAATTTTTGCGGCGCCAAGAAGGCGGTCATTAAAGCGGGCAGCATAGATCTGTTGCCCAGTTGCAAGCTGTTTTGCTAGTAGTGCTTGGCTCTGGTCAGGCCAGATTTTATGTAAGTCCAGAGATTGTTGCTCAGTAGGATTGACCAAAGGGATAATCGTGAGTCTCATGATATTTTGTCTGTTTCCCTGTAAGAGTTGCAGTCACTCATCCTGCCAGAGTGATCTACAACCGATTTTTTGATTTTAGAGAGAAAAATTTGGTGATACTGAATTTTCCGAATTTCACTCGGATTAATTTAAATTTAACCCGAATATAACACTAGTATTTACAAAAAAACCACTTTAACACATCAGTTTTTTATTCTGCATCTAATGTAAAAACCTGCCATATCCATTTGCTATTTAGCATAATTATCTTGTTTAATGTTATGAAATATATAGCCTTATTCGCTGTATTTTGAAATATCAGGCATTGTACCTGTCAACCATAATAATCTACTACAAATCAAACACAAACACTCAGAACCATGAAGACGGGGACGATAAAATGAAGAATATGAATAAAGCATTATTAGCGGGCTGCATTGCGATGGCATTCAGTTCTGCAGGATGGGCAAAGGAAATTAAAATAGCGGTTGTTGGCGCAATGTCAGGACCTGTAGCGCAATATGGTGATATGGAATTTACAGGCGCACGACAAGCGATTGCGGATATTAATGCTAAAGGTGGCATTAATGGAAATACATTAGTTGCTGTTGAGTATGATGATGCTTGCGACCCAAAACAAGCGGTTGCGGTCGCAAACAAGGTCATTAATGATGGTATTCGCCATGTCATTGGGCATTTATGTTCCTCTTCAACACAGCCTGCATCCGATATTTATGAAGATGAAGGTGTCATTATGATCACCCCTGCGGCCACTAATGCAGATTTAACCACCCGTGGCTACCAAATGGTTCTGCGTACAACAGGTTTAGACTCAGACCAAGGTCCAACTGCGGCGAAATATATTATGGAAGATATTAAGCCATCTCGTATTGCTGTTGTTCATGATAAACAACAGTACGGCGAAGGCCTAGCACGTTCGGTACGCGAAAGCTTAAATAAAGCGGGCGTCAAAGAGGTGATGTTTGAAGGGGTAACTGCAGGGGATAAAGATTTCTCTGCATTAGTCGCTAAACTGAAAAAAGAGAATGTCGATTTTGTTTATTTTGGCGGTTACTACCCAGAAATGGGGCAAATTTTACGCCAAGCGAAGCAAGCTGGCTTGAATATTCGCTTTATGGGGCCTGAAGGCGTCGGTAACTCTTCATTATCGAATATTGCAGGTGATGCATCTGAAGGCATGTTGGTAACTTTACCAAAACGTTATGACCAAGTCGCAACGAACCAACCTATCGTAGATGCCATTAAAGCGAAAAAAGAAGACCCAACAGGACCATTTGTTTGGACTACTTATGCTGCGATCCAAGGTTTAACGACGGCAATGGAGCGTACTGGCAGCATCGAGCCTGAAGATTTGGTGAAAGACCTGAAAGCAAATCCAGTCGAAACGGTTATGGGGACATTAAGCTGGCAGCCAAACGGTGACCTGAAAGGGTTTGAGTTCGGTGTATTTGAGTGGCACAAAGATGGGACTTCCACCTCTGTAAAATAGTACTCAGCAGTGTTCCAGCATAGTGAATAAGAACCGGAAGTGAGTTAATTGCTTCCGGCTTCTGCTCTCTATATAGGACAGGTAGTTAGAAAGGATAGTCTTATGTCAGATCAAATTCTCTATTTTATTCAGCAGCTTCTGAATGGTTTAACCCTTGGCAGTACCTATGCACTGATAGCCATCGGATATACGATGGTATATGGCATCATTGGGATGATTAACTTTGCCCATGGCGAAGTGTACATGATAGGCAGCTATGTCTCTTTTATTGTGATCGCAGGCTTGATGATGCTCGGGATCGATATCGGCTGGATCCTTGTTGCAGCGGCCTTTATTGCCGCGATTGTGGTCTCTAGCACCTATGGTTGGAGTATTGAACGGGTTGCTTATCGTCCAGTTCGCCATTCTAAACGTTTGATTGCACTGATCTCTGCGATCGGGATGTCTATTTTCCTACAAAACTATGTCAGCCTGTCACAAGGTTCGCGTGATTTAGCCCTACCCAGCTTGATCACCGGGCAATGGGTTCTGGGTGAAAGCGATGGTTTTGAAGCCACGGTGACTAAGATGCAATTGACCATCTGGGTGGTTACCGTGCTTGCGATGTTAGCTTTGACGCTATTTATTCGCTATTCAAAAATGGGAAGAGCCTGTCGAGCATGCGCAGAAGATCTTAAAATGGCCAGCTTGTTGGGCATTAATACTGACCGTGTTATTTCATTGACCTTTGTGATTGGTGCAGCCATGGCTGCTGTCGCGGGGGTGCTATTAGGGCAATTTTATGGCGTGATTAACCCATACATTGGTTTTATGGCAGGAATGAAAGCATTTACCGCCGCGGTATTAGGGGGGATTGGAAGTATTCCTGGTGCGATGCTAGGTGGGTTGATCTTAGGCGTTGCGGAAGCAATGACTTCTGCATATTTAAGCACGGAATATAAAGATGTAGTGTCATTTGGTTTATTGATTGGTGTGTTATTGATCATGCCAACCGGCATTCTGGGACGCCCGGAGGTCGAAAAAGTATGAGAAAAGAAAATTGGATTAATGCCATTGTAGCTTCAGTGACTTTTTTTGTATTGGCATTGTTTATGATGGGGCTGCAGCTCGCGCTGGATGGCACGAAGCTGGTTGTGACCGTTGGAGACTCAGTGCGTTGGAACTGGATCATTGCAGGTATTGTTGTGATCTTTGTGTACCAATTGGTTCGTCCAACCTTAAGAAAAGTGTGGCAAGGCGTTCCTAAGAAAGCGTGGGCTATTCCTGATTTTGATGGTTCGACAACGAAGCAAAAAATCCTTGCGGTTATAATTATTATTGCTGCAATTATTTGGCCGTTTATTGTTTCTCGTGGAAGTGTGGATATCGCGACCTTAACGCTAATTTACGTGATGTTAGGGCTAGGCTTAAACGTGGTGGTTGGGTTATCTGGCTTACTGGTTTTAGGCTACGCAGGCTTCTATGCGATAGGGGCTTATACCTTTGGTTTATTAAATCATTACTATGGTTTTGGGTTCTGGGAAAGTTTACCGATTGCAGGATTAACCGCTGCATTAGCGGGCTTTTTATTGGGGTTCCCTGTTCTAAGGCTACGTGGGGACTATCTCGCAATAGTGACACTTGGGTTTGGGGAAATTGTTCGTATTTTATTACTGAATAATACCGAAATCACTGGCGGGCCAAATGGGATCAGCCAATTACCAAAACCGACTTTTTTTGGTTTGGAATTTAGCCGTACAGCAAAAGATGGTTGGGATACCTTCCATAACTTTTTCGGCTTAGATTACAGTCCTGGCGACCGAATTATTTTCCTGTATTTTGTCGCTTTGCTATTAGTGGTTTTAACTTTGTTTGTTATCAATCGGTTACTGCGTATGCCATTAGGCCGTGCGTGGGAAGCACTACGTGAAGATGAAATTGCTTGTCGTTCATTAGGGCTAAGTCCAACTCGAATAAAATTAACGGCATTTACTATCAGCGCAGCCTTTGCTGGGTTTGCAGGTACATTATTTGCTGCACGGCAAGGGTTTATTAGCCCAGAGTCTTTTACTTTTGTGGAATCGGCATTTGTGTTAGCCATCGTCGTTTTAGGAGGAATGGGCTCACAAACTTCCGTTATTTTAGCTGCGATTATCTTAGTCGTATCAAGGGAAATGATGCGTGACCTTAACCAATACAGCATGCTGCTATTAGGGGCATTAATGGTATTGATGATGATCTGGCGGCCCCAAGGCTTATTACCAATGAAACGTCGTCAAATGCAGGTGAAAAAAGTCCCTGAAGGGGAGGGCGTATGAGCCATAACACAACGCCTTTGCTCCAGGTGAATGGTTTAACGATGCGTTTTGGTGGGTTACTTGCTGTCAACAATGTTGAGTTAACCATTAACCAAGGGGAAATTGTCTCACTGATTGGCCCGAATGGGGCGGGGAAAACCACCATTTTTAACTGTTTAACGGGTTTTTATAAACCGACCAGCGGCACTATTTTATATCGTGAAAAGCACCTTGAAGGGCTGACTGGGCAGGCGATTGCTCGTCTTGGAGTGATAAGAACGTTCCAACATGTGCGGTTATTCAAAGAAATGACGGTGATTGAAAATCTCCTTGTTGCACAGCATCAACATTTAAAAAGTGGCATTTTTTCTGGATTATTGAAAACGCCTGCATTTCGTCGTGCAGAATCAGAAGCGCTTGATAATGCAGTAAAATGGTTAGAGCGCATAGATTTACTACCATTTGCAAACCGACAAGCTGGAAATTTAGCTTATGGGCAGCAGCGCCGGTTAGAAATTGCTCGCTGTATGGTAACTCGCCCTGAAATTTTAATGCTAGATGAACCTGCTGCGGGGCTTAACCCTAAAGAAACCAATGATTTGGATGATTTAATTGCCGAACTACGTGCTCATCATAATGTTTCCATTTTATTAATTGAACATGATATGAAATTAGTCATGGGAATTTCAGATCGCATTTATGTGGTGAATCAAGGAACGCCATTGGCCAATGGGACGCCAAGTGAAATTCGTCAACATCCTGATGTGATAAAAGCCTATTTGGGGGAAGCTTACTGATGCTTGAATTTAAAAAAGTGTCTACCCATTATGGAAAAATACAAGCGTTACATGAAATTAGCTTGAATATCCAAAAAGGTGAGATTGTGACCTTAATCGGAGCAAATGGTGCAGGGAAAACAACGTTGCTCAGTACCCTTTGTGGAGACCCGCGTGCATCGGAAGGTCAAGTCATCTACCGAGGGGTGGATATCACTCAATTGCCCACTTCGAAAATTATGCGTGAAGACATTGCAATAGTGCCAGAAGGGCGGCGTGTCTTTTCTCGTATGACCGTGGAAGAGAACCTCGCCATGGGGGGCTTTTTTGCAAATCGCCAACAGTACCAAGAACGTATTGAGCGGGTTTATAAGCTGTTTCCAAGGCTTTATGAACGCCGAAATCAACGTTCAGGAACGATGTCAGGTGGAGAGCAACAAATGCTAGCGATAGGCCGTGCTTTAATGAGCCAGCCAGAGCTGCTGTTGCTTGATGAGCCGTCCCTAGGCCTTGCCCCCATTATCATTATGCAAATTTTCGATACAATTCAACAGCTACGCGAGGAAGGCATGACAATTTTTCTTGTCGAACAAAACGCCAACCAAGCGCTGAAACTCGCAGACCGTGGTTATGTGTTGGAAAATGGGCATATTGTGTTGGAAGATAGTGGAAAGGCGCTTTTAGCCAATGAAGCAGTAAGAAGCGCGTATCTCGGCGGCTAAAATTTTCGTCATGGTTATAATCCACTTGGGTTATCTGTTGATGCAGGTAGCCCATTTTTGTTTCTGGCGTATACCATTTTGAGCGGTACGGCATGGGTCTTCTCGCTATACATCGTTGCTACGTTCTGTGAGGCGACTCGCAATTTCGCTATTTGCTTGTTTCTATGTAAAAAATTAAATGTATATACAACTTTTTCTCTATAAACAGAGATCTACTTGTTGTTGTATAACTCCCTAGGTATTCCAATCTTCACTCTTCCTGCAAAAATTCAAATTTAAATGTATATACTTTGTGAAGTAAATGTATATATATTTGAGTCATAGATAAACATCGTCAATGAATAAATAGTCTCGAGTGAGTTAATATAAGATTAATTATTTGATTTTTAATCAATTAATGGGTTTGAAAATACATGTGCAAAGCCACTAACTAGGTATCTCGCAGATTATTATAAATAAAATTGTTAATTTAACGTTAATTAGAAATGGATGATAGGGGATACAACCATGTTAAATCGTACTGACTCAACTCGAGTGATCCGCGCACCGCGTGGCAGTGAGAAAACCTGTAAAAGCTGGCTGACAGAAGCGGTATACCGCATGCTGCAAAATAACTTAGACCCAGATGTTGCTGAGCACCCTCAAAGCTTAGTGGTCTATGGCGGCATCGGCCGTGCGGCACGTGATTGGGAATGCTATGACAAAATTTTAGAGGTACTAACAACGTTGGAAGATGACCAAACTTTGCTAGTGCAGTCAGGTAAACCTGTCGGTGTGTTCCCTACCCATCCAGATGCGCCGCGTGTATTGATTGCAAACTCAAATATTGTTCCTCACTGGGCGAATTGGGACCACTTCAATGAGCTAGATCGTAAAGGCTTAATGATGTATGGCCAAATGACGGCTGGTTCTTGGATCTACATAGGTTCTCAAGGGATCGTACAAGGCACCTATGAAACCTTTGTTTCGCTGGCGAAGCAGCACTTTAATGGCAACGCAGCGGGACGTTGGATCTTAACGGGGGGTCTCGGTGGAATGGGGGGCGCACAGCCATTAGCTGCAACGATGGCGGGTTTTAGCATGATAGCGGTGGAATGTGATGAGAGCCGTATTGATTTTCGCCTAAGAACGCGTTATGTGGACAAAAAAGCCACGTCTCTTGATGAAGCATTGCAATACATTGAAGAAGCCAAAGCCAATGGCCAGCCAGTTTCTGTTGGGTTATTGGGTAATGCGGCGGATGTATACAGTGAACTGGTAAAACGCAATATCACCCCAGATTCAGTCACTGACCAAACGAGTGCCCATGACCCAGTACACGGTTACTTACCACAGGGTTGGACTCTCACCCAATGGCGTGAAAAACAACAAACAGCGCCAGCTGAAGTGACGACAGCCGCGAAAAAAAGTATGGCAGTCCAAGTTGATGCCATGTTAACGATGCAAAAACGCGGCTCAGCAGCCTTTGATTACGGCAACAATATTCGCCAAATGGCAAAAGATGAAGGCATTAGTAATGCCTTTGATTTCCCTGGCTTTGTTCCTGCTTATATCCGACCACTGTTTTGTGAAGGTATTGGCCCATTCCGTTGGGTTGCGTTATCTGGCGACCCAGAAGATATCTATAAAACAGACCAAAAAGTAAAAGAATTATTACCCGATGACAAACACTTACATAATTGGCTCGATATGGCTCGTGAGCGTATCGCATTCCAAGGGCTTCCTGCACGAATTTGTTGGGTAGGCTTAAAAGACAGAGAAAGATTGGGTCGTGCTTTCAACGAAATGGTGAAAAGTGGCGAGTTAAAAGGCCCAATTGTGATCGGCCGTGACCACTTAGATTCAGGCTCTGTTGCTAGCCCACACCGCGAAACGGAATCTATGAAAGATGGCTCTGATGCGGTATCAGACTGGCCGTTATTGAACGCATTGTTAAATACCGCAGGTGGTGCAACGTGGGTTAGTTTACACCACGGCGGTGGTGTTGGAATGGGCTTCTCACAGCACTCAGGGGTCGTTATTGTCTGTGATGGTACGGATGCAGCTGATAAACGTTTAGCTCGCGTTTTACATAATGACCCAGCAACAGGCGTTATGCGCCATGCGGATGCAGGTTATGACATCGCCATTAACTGTGCGAAAGAGCAAGGGCTTAATTTGCCTATGGTGAAGTAATGCCGTGTGCCAGCTGACGTTGAGCTGGCATCTTTCTGGAATAGAAGGAATTCAGTATGAATGCTGCGTTAACTCAGAAAAGACAAGGGCCACTGGCGGGGATCAAAGTGATCGATTTAAGCCGTGTGTTAGCCGGCCCGTATTGCACCGGTATGATGGCCGATCTCGGTGCTGAAGTGATCAAAATCGAAGTGCCCAACCACGGTGATGACAGCCGCCATTTAGGACCATTCATTGATGGCGAAAGTGTTTATTACGGTTTGATTAACCGAGGTAAACGCAGTATTGAATTGGATCTCAAAGCAGATGAAGACAGGGCTATTTTGTTCCAACTAGTCAAAGAGAGTGATGTGGTGGTTGAAAACTTTCGCCCTGGTGTGACTCAACGGCTTGGCATCGATTTTGATAGCTTAAAGCAGCACAACCCCCAGTTAATCTACGCCAGTATTTCTGGTTTTGGACAAAATAGCCCATTAGCCAGTTATCCCGCTTATGACATCGTGGCACAAGCGATGTCGGGACTAATGAGTGTCACGGGTTTTCCAGAAACAGGGCCGACACGCAGTGGTGAGTCAATTGGGGATGTGTGTGCTGGGATGTTTGCATCTTGGGCGATAAGCAGTGCGTTATTTGCGCGAGAGCGTCATGGTGAAGCGGCACAGTATATTGATGTGGCGATGGTGGATGTCTTACTCAGCATGCAATTAACAGGGCTTTCAAACCTATTTGCTCATGGCAAGGCCCCGAGCTTAGTGGGTAACCGCCATCCAGTCTCTACGCCTTTTGATACTTATCAGGCAAAAGATGGTTTAGTGGTGATCGCGATTGCCAGTGAAAAGCTATTTCAACGTTTTTGCGAATGTATGGAAAAACCGCAGTTATGCCACGATCCACGCTACCTTAATGACCCGGGTCGAACACAGCACCAAGCTGAGCTTCGAAAAGAAATCGAAAGTTGGACGTGCCAAAAAACCGTTGAAGAGGTATGCGACATATTATTAAACGCGGGTGTGCCTGCCTCACCGATCCATAATTTACAGCAAGCCACACAAAGTGAGCATGCCCAAGTGAGGCAAGTGCTCACACACCTGAATGACGGAGGAACACCATTGGTTTCGCAACCAGTTTTTTTTAATGGAAATAAACCTCACTCGACTCGTCGGGCCCCGAAATTAGGTGAGGCAAATGCAGTTTATAAGCCAGAGAAAACAACAATTAAAAATGCGGAGACGATGCAATGAGTTTTAAAATTAATGAAACAGAACAAGCGGTTGTGGATGCGATAGAAAAAGTTTGTCACGACATTTTACAGCCAAATGCACAAAGATACGATGAAACCGAAACCTTTTGCGCTGAAAGTTTACAAGCATTAGGGGAAATGGGGTGTTGGGGAATTAATTTACCTGAACAATATGGTGGCTTTGGTATTGGCAGTGTCGCGATGAGTAAGGTCGTGGAAGCGGTTGCAGCGGCTTGTGCTTCGACGTCATCGGCGCTGACAGCACATTTTTTGGCGACAGATTCAATTTTAATTGGTGGTACAGAAGCGCAAAAACAGCATTGGTTACCCAAGGCCGCAGCTGGGGAATTATTAGGTGCATTTGGCTTAACTGAGCCAGCAGCTGGCTCTAACCCTGCAGATATGCGCACCGTGGCAACTCGTGAAAATGGTGGCTGGCGCATTCGGGGTAATAAACACTATATTACTAACGCCAAAGAAGCTGATTTCATCGTGTTATATGCGAAAACGGATGTAGAAGCAGGGGCTCGCGGGATCAGCGCATTTGTGATCCCTAAAGGGACTGAAGGTGTGGCATTTTCTCAACCTGAAAAAACCATGGGGTTACGGGGTAGCACGATTTATGAATTAGCACTGAATTGTTGGCTACCTGAATCTGCATTACTGGGAGAGGAAAATAAAGGGTTCCATACCGCTATGGAGGTTTTAGATAAGGGGCGCGTCGAAGTTGCAGCAACTTCACTCGGTATCGCTCGAGCCGCGATGGAGAGTGCTTTAGGTTGGGTAAAAGAACGCCAAATTGGTAAAAAACCATTAGCGGCTTACCAAGGAACCCAATGGCGTATTGCGGATATGCATACGCAATTGGAAGCTGCTCGTATGTTGACATGGCAAGCTGCCGAATTACGTGATTCAGGGGAACGTTTTAGTTTGCAATCCGCTACGGCGAAATTATTTGCTGCGGAGTGCGCGGGGTTTGTTACGGATGCCGCATTACAGCTTCACGGAGGCTACGGTTATATTCGTGACCTTCCCCTTGAGCGTTATGTGCGTGACGCACGAATTTTACGAATTTTTGAAGGAACGTCTGAAATACAGAAAATTATTATTTCACGTGCTGTTTTAGACGCCCACTAACTTATTTTACATATTAAGCGAGTAAGCGGGACAGGCGTTTACTGGTTTATGGAGCACCATAGGAAGCACTACCTGACAACAGGATCATGGAATTAAAAACACAACAACAATCAGGTTTAAGAATGTATTTCAATTAGTTATTTAGGGTGAATAATAGATAAAACATCATCCAGCGTAATGCTTAATAACTGGACCTTACAACTGTAGTTATTACGGTTTCATTACGATTAATTGGTTCATTCTTTAAGCCAGCCTTGCTTAAAGAGGAGTTACCATGACAGTTTCAAACGACATCGCAACAGGGCAAAAAGCTCGGCAGGAGAATGTACCTTTAATCGAAGCGCGTTCCATCGACTACATACCAGAGTCCGAGCGCCACGGCACCTTATCAAGCCAATTCACACTTTGGTTTGGTTCTAATTTGCAAATAACCGCAATTGTCACCGGTGCCTTAGCTGTGGTACTGGGGGGAGATGTATTCTGGTCACTAATTGGTTTATTTATTGGCCAGCTGTTAGGTGGTGCAGTGATGGCCTTGCATGCGGTGCAAGGACCTAAATTGGGGTTACCACAAATGATTTCGAGCCGTGTACAGTTTGGCGTATACGGTGCAGTTATCCCTATCTTACTGGTTTGTATGATGTATGTTGGGTTTTCTGCCAGTGGTACGGTATTAGCGGGTCAGGCAGTTGGCCAATTACTGCATGTGACTGACTGGGTTGGTATCTTAATTTTTGGTGCGGTGATTATCGGCATCACTATTTGTGGATACCGGATTATCCATATTCTCGGAAAAGTGGCGAGTGTAGTGGGTGTGATTACATTCTTCTATTTATTTTTCCGTCTGTTTTATATGAATGATGTTTCAATACTACTCGAAAACCGTCATTTTAGCTGGACGAACTTTCTATTAGCGATGTCATTGTCAGCTTCTTGGCAAATTGCATTTGGGCCTTATGTTGCTGACTACTCTCGCTATTTGCCGACTAAAACCCCAACCATTAAAGCCTTCTTGGCCGTCGGTTCAGGTACTGTGATCGGTACGCAAGCCTCGATGATTTTAGGCGTTTTTGCCGCAGCGCTTGCTGGCAATCAATTTGCAGGTAATGAAGTCTCTTATATCGTAGGCTTAGGTAGCACAGGTTTAATTGCTGCGTTGCTGTACATCAGTATTTTTTATGGGAAAGTGACCATAACTGCACTGAATGCTTACGGTAGCTTTATGTCTATGGCGGCTATTTGGTGTGGCTTCCGTGGGAAAAGCCAAATTTCTCGCGGACAAAGGTTATTTTTCATCATTCTGATGGTGAGCTTCTCGACAGCTTTAGGGTTAGCGGGGCAGCACTCATTCTTAAAGTTATTCTCTGCTTTCTTACTGTTTTTGCTAGCATTTTTTACCCCTTGGAGTGCAATCAATCTTGTTGATTACTATTGGGTCACTAAAGGGCGTTACGATGTACCTGAGCTCGCCAATCCAAATGGCCGTTATGGACGTTGGAATAAAGTTGGGATTATCACTTATATCGTTGGGGTATTGATTCAATTGCCATTTATTTCCACGGGCTTCTATACCGGGCCTCTAGTTGAAAAACTGGGTGGGGTTGATATCTCATGGATTGTGGGCTTAGTGGCAACCAGTGTTATTTATTATGTTGCGATAAAACAATGGCCTATGTCAGTGGCAGACAGATTGATATTACCTACGAGTAAATAACCATTTCATAAAAAATTAGCATTCAAAATAGTAAAAATTGAGATAACCAGTAGCAGTGTGAATATCACTGTTACGGTTTCTCTCAATCTAAAAAACGATTTTAGAACATTACCATACCCACCAATCGCGGAAGAATTGGGATAGGAGTTGCTATGAAAATTATAGTCGCAGTGAAGCGAGTGATAGACCATAACGTCAAAATAAGAGTGAAATCCGATGGCTCAGGCGTTGAGCTGGCAAATGTCAAAATGGCCATCAACCCCTTTGATGAAATCGCCGTCGAAGAAGCTGTGCGTTTAAAAGAGGCGGGAAAAGCGACAGAAGTTATTGCGGTTTCCGTTGGTGATATTGGTTATCAAGATACATTACGCAGTGCGATGGCGATTGGGGCAGATCGCGGGGTTTTAGTCCAAAAGCCGGAAGAGTTAACTTTAGAACCACTGGATATTGCCCGTTTACTTCAACAAATCGTGGAAAAGGAACAGCCGGATCTTATTTTATTAGGCAAACAAGCGATTGATGATGACTGTAATCAAATCGGCCAAATGCTTAGTGCATTATTGGATTATCCGCAGGCAACATTTGCCTCACAAGTGAAGCTTGAAGGCCAATTACTGCAAGTGACTAGGGAAATTGATGGTGGCTTAGAAACGTTAGAGATGCCATTACCTGCGGTTATCACAACGGACTTGCGACTCAATGAACCTCGTTATGCTACTTTGCCTAATATCATGAAAGCTAAGAAAAAAACGTTAGATATTATCGATATTGCTGAGATGGATTTTACGCCATTAGGGCAAATTAAAACGCTGAGTGTCTCAGAACCTAAAAAACGAGCGGGGCAATGCACATTGTTAAGCAGCGCGACAGAGCTAGTTAGTGCATTACAAGCGAAAGAAGTGATCTAATCGAGGAAAATATCTATGAGCCAAATATCGGTATTAGTGGTTGTCGAGCATGATAATCAAACAATAAAAACACCTACTTATCATAGTATTAACGCTGCAAAGCAACTTCTCACAGCTGGTGGTCATTTGCACTTATTAGTTGCAGGAAGTGAGACTGAACAGGTCTCTCAGTCAGCTGCAAGTATACAGGGCGTGAGTAAAGTCCTAGAAATACAATCAGATAACCTTAAAAACCAACTTGCAGAGCCGATGGGCCATGCAGTGGCAAGTATCGCAAAAGAGTATACCCATTTACTGTTTCCAGCGACGACATTTGGTAAAAACATTGCTCCACGAGTAGCTGCAACGTTAGGGGTTGCCCAAATTTCAGATATTACCCAAATTATTGATCCTCAAACCTTTATTAGGCCTATTTATGCAGGAAATGCGTTAGCAACAGTACAAAATAATGGCCAGCAGGTGGTCATTACAGTGCGTAGTTCGGCATTTTCGGGGGGATATGAAACGCAAGCTCCTGCTGAAATTGACACATTAACGGTAGCGGATTTACCTCAACCTACGCAGTTAAAAAGCCAATCTCTAACTCAAGTAAGCCGTGCGGAATTGAGTTCTGCAAAAGTGGTTATTTCAGGGGGAAGAGGTTTGAGTTCAGGTGACAATTTTGCGTTATTGGAAACGATAGCTGACAAACTTGGTGCTGCGGTGGGGGCTTCTCGTGCTGCGGTAGATGCCGGTTTTGTTCCAAATGACTACCAAGTAGGGCAAACAGGGAAAATTGTCGCCCCAGATTTATATATCGCAGTAGGGATTTCCGGAGCAATTCAACATGTTGCTGGTATGAAGGAAAGTAAAGTGATCGTTGCTATTAATAGTGATCCTGAGGCACCGATTTTCCAAGTCGCAGATTATGGCATTGTTGGTGATCTATTTGAGATCTTACCTGAATTTGACAAAGCATTAGCGTAAGAGGTGGACAAATGGCTATCGACAATATTGATAAGATAAACGAGGCCCCCGAGCGGGAATCGATGGAGTTCGATGTCCTGATTGTCGGTGGCGGGCCTGCTGGGTTATCTGCAGCAATACGCTTAAAACAGCTAGCCGCAGAAAAAGGCACAGAGATATCAGTTTGTTTAATTGATAAAGGTGCGCAGATAGGTGCTCACATTTTATCTGGCGCGGTAATAGACCCTCGGGCGCTTGATGAATTGCTGCCAGATTGGCAACAAAAGGTGTCAGCTTCTTTAACCCCTGTAAACCAGGATCGTTTTTTATGGTTAAAAGAAAATAAAGCGAGCCATTTACCCCTATCCTTATTGCCAAGCTGTTTGAAAAATAATGGCAATCTCATTGGCAGCTTAGGACAGATAAGTGCCGCACTTGCCCTTGAGGCTGAAAGATTAGGTGTTGATGTTTTTGCCGGATTTGCTGCCACTGACGTGCTGTTTGATGATAAAAACCAAGTAATAGGTATCACCACTGGAGACATGGGGCTGGATAAATCAGGCAACCCAACAGCGATGTACCAACCGGGTATGAATTTACTGGCAAAAATGACCTTTTTTGCGGAAGGGTGCCGTGGTCAGCTCGGTAAACAATTAATAAACCATTTTAATTTAGCCGCAGAGAGCGGTAAACAAACCTATGGTTTGGGCATCAAAGAGATTTGGCAAATTCCAAAAGAGCAGCATCAAGCTGGGCTTGTTGTACATTCTGTTGGTTGGCCCTTAGATAATCACACCTACGGTGGCGGTTTTGCTTATCACTATGGAGATAACTTAGTCGCAGTGGGTTTGGTGGTCGGATTAAATTATGAAAACCCTTATTTATCACCATTTGATGAGTTTCAGCGTTTAAAGACCCACCCTGAGTTTAGTGCTTTTTTATCAGGGGGGGAGCGTATTAGCTATGGCGCTAGAACGATGGTTGCTGGTGGACTGGCCGCATTACCTGAATTGAGCTTTCCCGGTGGCGCATTAATCGGTGATGATGCCGGTTTTCTTAATGCGGCTCGAATTAAAGGTACACACTGTGCTGTGAAAAGTGGGTTATTAGCAGCAGAAGCCTGGTTCAATGCTAACCAGAATGGAATGATTGATTATTTACAATTTAAAAAGCAATTTCGCCAGCTATTTGAAGAGAGCTGGCTATATCAAGAACTTTATCAAACACGCAATTTTAAACCCTATATGAAAAAAGGGTTAGTGATTGGATCGATGTTATTTGGTGCAGAACAACTGTTATTAAAAGGCCGTAGTCCGTGGACTTTAAAGTTAAAACACGCAGACCATGAAGGAATAAAAGAAGCACGAAATTTTTCGCCAATAAATTACCCAAAACCTGATGGTAAATTAATTTTTGATAAGCCTTCTTCCGTATTTTTATCGAATACGAATCATGAAGAGGAACAACCCTGCCATTTAAAACTGGCGGATATTAATGTCCCTATCCAAGTTAATTTAATTAAATATGCTGCGCCCGAAACGCGTTATTGCCCTGCAGGAGTGTATGAAATTGTAGGGGACAAAAGCGAAGAAAAACTGCAAATTAATGCGCAAAACTGCCTGCACTGTAAGGCTTGTGATATTAAAGACCCGTTACAGAATATCACTTGGACAGCCCCTCAAGGAGGCGAAGGCCCTATTTATCAGGGAATGTAAAACGAATTTGTTGTGATGTAGTTGTGCTTGATATTTTTTGTTTTATCAGTCGCTTTGGGGCAATTTTGCCCCATTTTTTTATTTTTGCATTAACTCTCAATTCGCGAATGTAATTTTAATTTGTAACGAGATCCAGCAGTGATCATATTAACGTAGCTAATTAGAATACTGCCTGTCCAAGTACGGCGGCTAAGTTGTAGACAAGGTGAGTTTTCTTTAATTGATAAGGACTGAGCTATGGATTTTGTGGCTAGCGCTGCTTCTATTGTATGCTCCATTTCACTGACAGGAAAATGGCGTTGTAGATAACCGCTCGGCGTTTCAGTGTCACCATATTTTTGCTTAACAAAATCAGGCACAATGGCATGATTAACATAGCGTTCTTCTAACATTAAAGGAATATCATTTTCAAAATGTAGAACTTTACAGTAACCCACATCACTTCCTTCACTAATTCCTAGCTGTAGTGCGATTTCTGCTGATGCCGAAATAATTTTCAGTTGTAATTGGTGACCGCTATATTTATTACCGCTTGTTGAAATTTCATCAAAAATATCAAATGCTTTTGTAACAGGGAGTTCATGTTTTAGCGTGGCAACAAATGTGCCTTTTCCTGCAATACGATTCAAGATCCCTTTTTGGCTTAACTCGGAAATGGCCTTATTCACCGTCATACGGCTTACATTAAACTGAGCGCACAGCTCAAGTTCTGTGGGTATTTGAGTTCCAGGCTTAAAAATTCCTAAATCAATACTGCGTAAAATGTAAGACTGAATTTGCTTATATGCAGGTTGTGATGTCATCGCTGTTATTCAAAATTATTGTTAAAGGAAGGAGTGGTAAAATTGTTTTATTGCCACGTTTCACTCACAAACTTTTGTATTAGGTGCAAGTTTATCAGTAATTACTGTCTTTGCTAGTAGGAGACACCTATTTCTAACAATTAAACTATCATTAGATAACTGTTCAATGGTGTTAATCATTATCTGAATTATTTTATTATAAGGTAAGTTTTACTAGGGCTATATACCTTTATTTATTATCATAATGTTAAATTTTCTTAGTGAAATAGGCATTTACTCATGCGAGTTCAATATTTCCATGTCAGTCTTACTCAATGTGATTATCAAAATGTCAGCCCAATGGGAATGGTAAGATTGATCGCCTCCGAAAAAGTATTTTTCTTTAATCAGGATGATTTTTCAAATAGCCAAATTTTTTTAGAGCGCATACAGCAAGGAGACCCCTTGGTAATTTGTGCAGAAGAGATGAATGATGGAAGCTATTGGGTGCAATGGGTTTGTCATGAAAAACATGGTCGTTTAGAGCCCGACAGAACAGTCAGTTTTACTCGAAAATTAGGAATACAATATTTAGTTTCATTGTTGTTAATGATGCTAATTCCTGCGGTGTACTATTGCTTTATTAATGCAGAAGATAGTTTTTTAATGATCATCCTAGTGGCAATTCTAGGTTTAGCAGCTTTCGGCGGGATCGTTCTGTTTGGCCTTGCATTGGCCGAAACCAAATATATTTTAAGTCCAAAACGAAAGCAAATTTTAAAGGCATTGGATTTGGTTATTGATGGGCAATACCAAAAAAGCGAACAAGAGCAGATAATTAACATTCCAGGAATTAAAAACTCGAAAGCTAAAGCCCATAAATTACGTCAATCAGTCGATAATTACTGTGATAAAACGTCTTTATTCGTCACTCGTGGGACGGTTAATATTACCTCAACCCTTAGCTTAACCGTTGCAAGAGGGGATACAGAACAAAAGCTCAATCATATTGGCTTGCAGATTAATAAAAGCCATATGGATGTTCTGGTTTCAGCCAATGAGCCGTTATTTAACAACCATAATCTCTTTATTGCTCAAGGTGACGAACTTGAGGTTTTTCATAAAAATATCCAAGCGCATTCAAAAGAGCAGGTAATTTTTGGTATTTACAATCATCAAGACGGGCTTGCCTATAGCTTGATTGGTAAGGGGGCTCCTCAAGAAAGAGGCTTTTATTTCGGGCTGTGGGGGTTCACTTGCTTACTTTTAATGTTCTTTGTCTTTATGGCCGGAGGGTTATCAATTTCCGAAACCCTGGAGAAAGGCGGATATTGGGATTATTGGGACTGGGTTAATATTGTGGATACAGGTGTGCTATTTACCAGTTTCGCAGTCACGATTTTATTCGGTATCAGCTTTCTTATTGCTTTGTGCGTGGCGATATATTTTAAACTATCTCAGCGTGGCAATGGGTATTATCAAGCGCAATATATTTTGAAGCATCTACGCCGTAAAAATGGCCAAACGGATTATGTGACGGAGGTGCGCTCATGAACCCATTTTTGAGTAAACGTTTTCTCTTTTTGGCTTTGGTGTTTGCACTAAGTCTCGCTTTCACTTTTATTATTTTTATTCGTACTGGTACAGTTGATTGGCAGTGGAAAAACCACAATGAAAATAGCTTCCCGATTGGTAGTTATGATTTTGCAACAACATTTCCAGCAGAAAATGGGATGTTAGTTGTAGCTAAAAAAAGTGGCCGTTCTAATTATTATTACTCTTCTTATAATACTTATATGCCTTCAAGCGAATATGATAACCAGATTTTATTTGCAGATAATAATGGCGTGCATTTTATTACTCATAGCGATCAAAGTTTCTATAATGCGGTTTGTGAAAGAAAACAATGTTTAATGATGTTCAGTGATGGCTATCAAAAAATTAACTTAACTGATTTTTCAGTGAGTGAATTTACACCTTGGAGTAAAAAAACTGGCAAGCTATTTTCAACGTTGATTATGGGAAAAATCTACTTATCTAAAAGCTCTCCTTTCTATGTTGTTGCGGATAATGAAAATATTTTTATCAGTGCTGATAAAGGAATGACATGGGAACATTTTATCAATGTTCGAGATTTAGCCAAGTCATTATATCCTGAAGAAATTGAAGGAAATTCAAATTTTTCGTATGCAACATATCGAGATAAAATAGTGATGTGGTATAGCTATGGCAACCAAATGGGATCTCTAGAAGTTATTATGGATATCCCAACAAAACAGGTTATTAGCAGTAAATGGCTGCCTGTCAGGATCAATGAATCAGCACAAAATCGTAATGGTGATATTTTTGTAGTTGCTCAAGAGCCCTCACGTCGCTTATTTTCTTTGATGCAATTTCATACTAATGGTAATTTTGAGGTGATGGCAGAAAGCGGTTATAACCACATGAACAGCTTAGAAGTCGGCAATCAAGGTTTAATTGTTTCTAATATAGTTAGAGGTTCGCAACAATATTTAATGATGGATTTTGCCACGAAAGAGATCCGTTATCGTCCTCAGTTTCCTTTGTATAACAAAATATACAATATGGCGGACCAATCCTTAATTGAAATAGAAAGCACATATTCGAATGAAAGTAAACTGACTAAGGGAGCGCAAGTTTCTTATCAATCTTTGCATTGATAGGTAATGGTGATTTAGCACATTCTCATTCAAGAAGGATAGGGAAAACCCTATCCTTTTTTGTCATTATAGTGCGCGTTGTTTAGGTAACAAAATAACAGCCGTAGCTGCGATGACGGCAACGATAGCAAAAGCAATAAAATTCCAGCTAGTAGCAATCCCTAGGCTAGCAATATAAGCACCAAACATAGGGCCTGTCATTGCGCCGATTCGAGAAAAACTGAGGGCCCAACCTGTTGCGGAAGCACGTGCATTTGATGGATAATAATTGGCAATATAACCCGTTAATATGAGCGCGGCGGAAATACTTCCAACACCTGCAAAAGCTACGAGAACGTAATTCATATAGATATTTTGCTTGAATATCAAGCAACCCACACCGATTGCGCCCAGTAAAAAGAAAAATGCGACAGAATTACGTACACCATATTTATCTGCAATTTTTCCGAGAAATAATCCGCCTAATGCGGAAGCCAAACTGAACACAATTAAAAATGTTAAGCTAGAACCAAGGTTATAACCTTCTTTTCGCATAATAGATGGCAGCCAAGTATTTAGACCATAAACTAATAGCATCCCACAGAATAATGCAACCCAGAAGCAAGCGGTGGCACGCAAATGACGCCAAGCAAATACGACTGCTACAATCTCTTTAATACTTTGTGATTTATGTTGCACATATTCTGAAGATGATTGGTAATCAATGTCGAGTTTTTTAGCGAGAGCTTGAGCTTCAGAGTGTAAGCCCTTGTGTGTCAAATATTCTAATGACTCAGGCAGAATACGCGCCATTGGCCAAATAAGTAATAGAGGTAATGCTCCAAATGCAATCACACTACGCCAACCAAAGTGTTCTAATAACCACATTGCGACGAGCGCGGCACTTAATATACCTAATGAATATCCTGAATACATAATCCCATAGTTAAAAGAGCGTTTTTCTGTTGGGGAATATTCAATTGTGAGTGCCGCTGCAACAGGAATAACACCTCCTAAACCAATACCGCCAATAAAACGCATTAAACCAAAAAGCCAAGGCGTTGGTGCGAATGCTGCGCCTAACATGGTCAATGAAAATAAGGTAACACAAGTGAGTAACATGCGGCGACGACCATACAATTCACTCAAAGTACCGATGATAAACGCGCCGAAGAACATCCCAACAAGCGCATAGCTACTTAAAGCACCTAGCTCTAGAGGGGATAAATTCCACTGTTTATATTCAGCAAGTGTAGGTAAAACGGCCCCCATAACACCGACATCATAACCTTCAAATAAAATACTCATCCAACAAATGAGTAAAACTTTTGATGTTGTTTTTGTAGAACCAAATGATTTCACTGCGATTGTTTGCATTGTCATGGTTAACTCTCTTATGGTGAGGGTTTGTTTTTTTTAATTACAAGCCTATTTCTTGAGTCCAAGGTGACTTAGTTACACTCAACGTTTCTAAGGTAAAGTACAATGCTTAATGTTAAGTAAAGGTTAAATTAATGCAGGAAATGGATATAGTTTGCAGTAAATCTGCATATGTAAGGTGAGAAAGGCCTATTTCTAATGTCACATTGAAAAACAGTTAAAAAATAGACAACTTTAACTTATTATATGGAAATATAACCGCTAATTAGGAAATTATAATTAGAATCCAAGAAATACAGTTAATACTATATATTACTAATTATACGTGGCCATATTAGATATCATCACTAAAGATTACTAATTAAATTATTCACTCTAAATCTATCAATATTAATCAAACGGTTGATTTTGTTTTGGAAAACCACTTTAGTAAACCTTAGTTACTTTATGAATACTATAGTAATTGAAAGTAAAACTAAATATAAGATAAAAAATAAGTAATATTGACTAGATTCGGTTTTTCATTTAATGCAAAATAACAATGCAAAAATTAATTCTAATTCTAATTTTCTTTTAATTGAGATAGCTAAATGAATATATCTAAAATCAGCATTGCATCAATCTTTATTGCAAGTGCATTATTAACTGGTTGTGCTAAAGAATCCTCTCGCTCCTTAGCCGTAGAAAAAGTTGCAACATATAACACTCAATATTCAGGTCCTAAAAGCCCAATATCAATAGGGAAATTTGATAATCGTTCTAGTTATATGAATGGCATTTTCTCTGATGGTGTTGATCGCTTAGGTAATCAATCTAAAACTATTTTGATGACACATTTGCAGCAAACGGGGCGTTTTAATGTATTAGACCGTGCAAATATGCAAGAACTTAAAGAAGAAGCTGGAATTAAAGGTCAGTCACAACAGTTAAAAGGTGCAACTTATGTGATTACTGGTGATGTGACTGAATTTGGGCGAAAAGAAGTTGGAGATCGCCAGTTATTTGGCATTTTAGGTCGCGGTAAATCACAAGTCGCTTATGCCAAAGTTAATTTAAACGTTGTTAATGTTCAAACATCTGAAGTGGTATTTTCTTCACAAGGTGCTGGTGAATATGAATTATCAAATAGAGAAGTGATTGGTTTTGGTGGCACAGCCAGTTATGACTCGACGTTAAATGGCAAAGTATTAGATTTAGCAATTAGGGAAGCTGTAAATAACTTAGTTTCTGGCATTGAAAGTGGTGCATGGCAGCCAGCTAAATAAGGGAATAAGATGAAAATTAAATTATTGGCTATTTTAGCAGGTACCATTTTATTAAATGGCTGTGCTAATGAACCAAAACCGCTATATCACTGGGACGGTTATCAAACAACGGTTTACCAATATTACCAACAAACAGAAACTAGCCCTCAAGAACAAATTCAAGCTTTGAAAAAGAATTTGGAAATGAGTAAAGCAAATGGTTTGGCAACGCCACCGGGGCTGCATGCGCATTTAGGGTTATTGTATTCAACAACTGGAGCGGTTGATCTTGCAATGCAAGAATTTACTGCAGAAAAAGCATTGTATCCAGAGTCTGCGGCTTACATGGATTTTCTCATGAAGAATAAAGGAAGAGTAAAATGAAACATTTACTTATAGTCTGTGGATTGATAATGACATGGTTATTAACGGGGTGTGCTCAGCCAACGAAAGTTGATTACACGGCATTTAATCAAAGTAAGCCCAAAAGTATTCTGGTGTTGTTACCACAAAATAGCTCACCAGAAGTACAGGCCAGCCATGGCTTATTATCACAGACAATGCTTCCTTTAGCTGAGGCGGGTTACTATGTCTTCCCTGTTGCCGTTGTTGAAGAAACATTTAAACAAAATGGGATAACAAATGCGGGCGATATTCAGGCTGTTCCACCTGCAAAGTTGCGCGAAATTTTTGGTAATGATGCAATCCTTTATTTGAATATTACTGAATATGGTACAAGTTATCAGGTCATTTCTAGTGACACTCGTGTCACTGCGGATGCGAAATTGGTTGATGCCAGAACAGGGACATTATTATGGAGCGGCTCCGCGACGGCATCGAGTGCTGAAAATAATTCTTCCTCAAATGGTATTATTGGCGCATTAGTCTCAGCGGTTGTTAACCAAATCGTAGATACAATGACAGACAAAAGCTATGCAATTGCGGGTATAACAAGTGTCAGGTTATTATCTGCAGGTAAGCCTAATGGTATCTTATATGGGCCTAGATCACCTAAATATGGTAAAGATGCTCAGTAATTATTAATTGTTTGAATAATGGGTAAAATAAAAAATATTTTACCCATCTCACTTAAGTTATAATTAATTTAAGTGAAATTAACCTGTCTAATTATCTTATTACGTTATTTATGCGTATCTTGATTTGCGTGATTAAACGAAAATTCATCATATTAAGTTTTTAATTTAATATGGAGATTAATACTGTGATTTGAGTCAAGTTGTTCTGGCCTATGTCAAGAATAGTGTGATATAGGTACAATATTATGACAATGGTGATTACTTTGGTAATACAACTGTTATATATATAATAGCAGTCGGTTGTACTAATTCCTCGTTGATAGGAGTCATAGTATGTTCTTGTTAAACGAATCACTTATATTAAGGTGTTTCTTCTATATGAAGAAATGGTTCAATATTGATATTTCCTTAGCCTTCTTCTTTCCAAATAAATAACCTTTCTTTTTTCTTTCCTTAAAGTTTTTTTAACTTATTTAATTATAGGTTAAATCTCTAATGTTTATTATTTAATGAAAAATTAAAGGTATTATCATGGCTAAAAGAATTGTAGAACCATTCCGTATTAAAATGGTAGAAAATATCCGTATTCCATCAAGAGAAGAACGCGAAGCAGCGCTAAAAGAAGCGGGATATAACCCATTTTTACTACCAAGTAGTGCGGTTTATATTGATTTATTAACGGACTCAGGCACCAATGCGATGAGTGACCACCAGTGGGCAGCAATGATCACTGGTGATGAAGCATATGCAGGATCTCGTAACTATTATGATTTAAAAGATAAAGTGAAAGAGATGTTTGACTATGATTATATCATTCCAGCTCACCAAGGTCGCGGTGCTGAAAATATGTTGTTCCCTGTATTGTTGAAAGTTAAACAGGAACAAGGCGGTGCTAAAAAACCGGTATTTATTTCTAATTTCCACTTTGATACAACCGCAGCACACGTTGAATTAAACGGTTGTAAGGCAATTAATATTGTTACCGAAAAAGCCTATGACTCGGATACTTATGATGATTGGAAAGGCAATTTTGATATCCAAAAATTAAAAGATAATATTGCAAAGTATGGTGCAGAAAACGTTGTGGCTATCGTTTCTACAGTGACTTGTAATAGTGCGGGCGGCCAGCCAGTATCTATGGCTAATCTAAAAGAAGTTTATGAAATTGCTAAACAACATAATATCTTTGTTGTCATGGACTCGGCTCGTTTTTGTGAAAATGCATATTTTATTAAAGAACGTGATCCTAAATATAAAAATTCTACTATCAAAGAAATTATTCTTGATATGTATAAATATGCTGATGCGTTAACCATGTCAGCGAAGAAAGACCCATTATTAAATATTGGCGGGTTAGTCAGTATTAAAAATGACGAAAAAATCTTTACCTTAGCAAGACAGCGTTGCGTACCAATGGAAGGTTTCGTGACTTATGGTGGTCTTGCGGGGCGTGATATGGCAGCAATGGTACAGGGGCTTGAAGAAGGGGCTGGAGAAGAATATCTGCATTATCGTATTGGCCAAGTTAAATATTTAGGTGACCGTTTACGTGAAGGTGGTATTTCAATTCAGTATCCTACAGGCGGGCATGCGGTATTTGTTGACTGTAAGAAACTTGTTCCACATATCCCAGGGGATCAATTCCCTGCCCAAGCGGTGATTAACGCACTTTATCTAGAATCAGGTGTTCGTGCAGTTGAAATTGGTTCATTCTTATTAGGGCGTGATCCTGAAACGGGTAAACAAAAACATGCAGATATGGAGTTCATGCGGTTAACTATTGCGAGACGGGTTTATACTAATGACCATATGGATTACATTGCAGATGCTCTGATTGGCTTAAAAGATAAATTTGCAACCTTAAAAGGACTGGATTTCGAATATGAGCCGCCAGTATTAAGACACTTTACTGCGAGATTAAAACCAATTAAATAATAGGTCGCTCTTATGGTTCCCGTGCAATGCGGGAACCCCATCCTTATTCTTAGGGTAAACACCATGAATAATTCGGCAGCCAAGAAAGAACCCTCCATAATGGTAGGGGGTTTTGTGCTAGGCGGTGCTATGATCGGGGCGGGAATGTTTAGCTTGCCTACTATTATGGCTGGAGCTTGGTTTATTAACTCTGTAGTTATCTTGTTAGTTGTTTGCTTTTTTATGTTTCATTCGGGGATCTATATTTTAGAATGTATATCAAAATATGGAGCAGGAACGAATTACTTTTTTATCTCTAAAGAATTATTACCAAAATGGGCATGCTACATTGCCAATATAGCATTAATATTTGTCCTTTATATATTAATATATGCCTATATATCAGCAGCAGGTTCAGTTATTAAAGAAGCTGCTGCTATTTATGGATACAATATTAACTTAAGATTGATTTTTATTATCTTTACATTAATTCTAGGTGCAAGTATCTGGTGGAGCGGTGTTGGAGCCAGTCGTTTAACATCATTATTTTTATTTATTAAAATAGTGTTATTTATTTTGGCTTTCTCCGGTTTGTTTTTTATTGTAAAAACAGATTTGTTATTAACTTCACCCGTTGAAGGTGGACAAACAGCATTGCTACCTTTTGTCTTTATTATTATCCCTTATGCAATTACTTCTTTTGGTTATCATGGAAATGTTTGTAGCTTGTATAAGCTTTATCATGAGAATGAAAGAAAGGTTGTTAAGAGCTGTGTTATCGGTTGTGTATTGGCATTGGTTCTTTATTTTCTTTGGATCATGGGAACAATGGGAAATTTACCGCGGGCAGAGTTTTTAACCATTATCAATAAAGGCGGTAATTTAGATGCATTTATTGAATCACTATATGCAGTATTGAATAGTAAAAATATTGCGACATTCTTACTGTGGTTCTCTATTAGTGCTGTATTTTGTTCGTTCTTAGGTGTCGCAATTGGGTTATTTGATTACATTCTTGCTTCACTGAATTTTAAAGATAACCCATCAGGAAGAATGAAATCGGCATTATTATGTTTTTTACCTCCTCTTATTCTTTGCATGTTATTCCCAAATGGTTTTCTTATTGCGATTGCTTATGCAGGTATGGCTGCATGTATCTGGGCGATTATTTGCCCTGCCGTTATGGCATTAAAAGTAAGAGAGCGCTTTCCTGATTCTAGATTTAAAGTGTGGGGCGGAAAAGGGTTAATTTATGCCGTTATCGCCTTTGGCGTCGTCGGCATTATTTGCCAATTGTTAGCGCAGTTTAATTTGTTACCGATATACCGTTAATTTTTCAAAACATAGGCTGTAAAGTAACTGCAAAGGTACAGTGAGGATCCGCTGTACCTTTTTTCCTATCCAACGAATAGCCAAATTTGCACTTTAACCATGTTTGTACTTTGACCATATTTGTACATTAACCATACTGTTTCCAACGGGAAAAATGTTTTTCATTACAGGTTGGATGTTTGCATTTAGCGATCTACTTCAAATTCCTCATATTAATTTCAAATTTTTACTATTCTCTGATTTCCAGGATCAAATAGTAACCCTTTTGAAATGTAAGTGTTTTTACTTATTTTGAGTGAAAACCAAGCAAATACAGTGGTTAAAATATTTCTCTATAGTGCCGATAAAGTTAAATATCCTCATATTATCCCACCGAAAGAGAAATTCTATGCAGAAACTTCGAAATTACTCAATCCGCACTGTGGTCTTCATATTATTAAGTATTTTGTGTCTGATCTTAGGGGGAACGAATGTATACAGTGGTTGGTCACTATCACGTATCGCAGATGGAAATGACATCGATAGACAATTAGTGCAGCAAATGACGGTGATCAGTCAGGGAAATGATCAATATTTTCGTTTTGTCACTCGGTTAACCCGAGTAATGGAAAGCCAAAGTGAAGGGAAAACGGTGGACTATGGTCCAGTCCATGAGGCGATGTCCAATATGGAAAAATATTTAGAGCAGATGAAATTGATTTCCCCTGGGCCAATGACGCCTGAAATAGCAGAGCAGGTCATTAATAGCTGGCAAGCACTACTTGATGATGGGGTAAAACCGCAATTAGCCCTGAGTATGGAAAGTGATATCAATAAATATTTATCTCACGCTCATAATGTCACTCCCGTATTGAGCCGAACGTTTGGTGCATCCATTCAAAAATTCAACCAAACTGCAGAAGGGTTGATTAGCCAAGCTCGAAATCATGTTGATGATGTGATGGATATTACACGAGTGGTCATGATCATCACGGCAATATTAGGGATCTTCATGCTCATTTTTACGGATCGCTATATGGCAGAGATGATGCAAAAACCACTAGGCTTATTAAGGCAGCATTTTGTCGATATCGCCAAAGGCGATTTAAGCCATCCTGTACAGCCATTTGGAAATAGTTGTGTAGGAAAATTGTTTCCAATACTTGAAGGGATGAGAAAAGACTTAAGTGAATCGGTCAATTCAATCCGGCAAGGAAGTGAAAACATTTATTTAGGCGCGAATGAGATTTCAAATGGTAATAGCGATCTTTCATCACGAACAGAAGAACAGGCGGCTGCTTTAGAAGAGACTGCGGCGAGTATGGAAGAAATTACAGCTGCAGTTCAGTTGAATATGGAAAATACACTTCAAGCCAATCAGCTTGTCAGCGAAGCGTTTGTGGCGGCTAATAAAGGGAATCGTATTGTTGATTCTGTTGTCGTTACGATGACTGAAATCTCCCAAAGCTCACAGAAAATCGCTGATATCATCAACATGATTAACGATATTAGTTTTCAAACTAATATCTTGGCGCTCAATGCTTCCATCGAAGCCGCTCGTGCGGGTGTGCATGGACGCGGCTTTATGGTGGTTGCTGCGGAAGTTCGTAAGTTAGCAAGTCACAGTGCGGAAGCGGCGATGGAAATTGAACGGCTTATCGCAGATTCAGGGACTTGCGTACAAAAAGGAACGGGTCTGGTGAATGAGATGGGGAAAACAATGGAGCATATTTTACAGGGAGTTAATGAAGTGACTGCAATTATGGCACAAATCACGGTAGCATCAGAAGAGCAGAGCAAAGGGATAGCCCAAGTTGGGGTCGCAATTACACAAATGGACGGTGTTACGCAGCAAAATGCAGCTTTAGTTGAGCAAGTAGCTACAGCGGCCAGTTCATTAGCGGAGCAAACGCAAGAATTACAGCAAGCGGTCCAGCAGTTTAATTTATCGCCACAAACGGTTTAACACATTATCTTGGCAACCCACCATTATTTTTACAAACAAAAAGCCCTCACTGCATCACAGTGAGGGCCCACAAAAACACTGCATTAACCGACTAGGATTAGTTCATGCCGTATTTTTTCAGTTTCTTACGCAGAGTACCGCGGTTGATACCCATCATCAGGGCTGCACGGGTCTGGTTTCCACGGGTATATTGCATAACCATGTCCAACAAAGGCTGTTCTACTTCAGCCAATACCAGCTCATATAAATCATTAACATCTTGGTTATTTAATTGAGCAAAATAGTTCTTCAGTGCTTGCTTAACTGAGTCACGTAACGGTTTTTGAGTTACTTGATCTTGTGAATTTACAGTAGCAACGGTTAGTACGTCAGAATTTACGCGTTGTTCGAACATAGTTCTGTCAGCTCTTATCTTTATTTACGCAAAAATTTTCAAAAAATGCCTCCAACACCTCCAGCTGTTCGCTGGCATCCTCAATGGTGTTGAATGAGCGCCGAAACTGGTCATCAGGTGCATGTTCTTTTAAGTACCAAGAAACATGTTTGCGCGCTATACGGGCTCCTTTGCCTTGACCATAAAAGTCATGCAATTCCTGTACATGCGCTAGCATAATACGTTGAACCTCTGCCATTGGCATTGGTGGTAATATTTCACCTGTGTCCAGATAATGCTGGATTTCCCGGAAGATCCAGGGTCTTCCCTGAGCCGCTCTGCCTACCATCAAGGCATCCGCCCCTGTGTAGTCTAAAACAGCTCTGGCTTTTCGCGGGTCAGTAATGTCGCCATTGGCAATAACCGGAATGGTAACAGTCTGCTTAACTGCCCGAATGTTGTCGTATTCAGCTTCCCCATTAAATAGACAGGCTCTAGTTCTGCCGTGAATGGTGAGAGCTTGAATGCCGCAATCTTCGGCCAATTTGGCAATCTCTATGCAGTTTCGCTCTTCGGGTGACCAACCTGTGCGGATCTTAAGGGTAACAGGCACATCCACTGCTTTGACGACACCTTCAAGAATCGATTTCACGATTTCTGGGTAGCGTAGCAGTGCAGAGCCTGCAAGCTTACGATTCACTTTTTTAGCTGGACAGCCCATGTTGATATCGATGATTTGAGCGCCACTCTCAACGTTAATTTGAGCCGCGGCAGCCATTTCATCGGGATCATTGCCAGCTATTTGCACGGAACGAACCCCAAGTTCATCGCGATGAACCATTCTGAGTCTAGATTTGTCGGTCTTCCAAACTTGAGGATTAGAAGAAAGCATCTCTGATACTGTCATCCCAGCACCCATGTCATAACAGAGCGACCTAAAGGGCTTATCTGTAATGCCTGCCATGGGGGCAGCAATAAGACAGTTTCTCAGCTGATATTGTCCGATTCGCATAACTAAATGGGGGCCATACTGTGACTGCAAGGGCGCGTATATTACGCATTTTTTACGAGATATGAAAGGACAAACTTTGAGCAAACGGTTATTTATCACTAATTTTTTTATCTTGCATCTTTGCAATTATGAAATTAGCTATATTTAACAAATGGTTAAGTAAGTCTTATAACGATTTATTAAAATAACTGTTGTGCTGTTCAAATCTCGTGCAGAACAGATTATCACCAGCTATTGAGCAATATTTGAGCTATAAGATAATCTATTCTGGCGTTGTTTTCAAAGAAATTATTCTCTAATTTTAATAAAAATCTCACTAAAAATGCTTGACACCCGTAATCCGGCACCACTCTTCTTTTTCAGCAACAGGGTCGATTTCAAAAGTGGAACGATAAGCATCAGCGACTCCTTCTGCTTGAGTGGCGAGTACGCCAGAAAGTCCTAATAGCCCACCCGGACGGGGTAGCACGCTAATCATAGGAGAGAGCTCACGCAATGGGCCAGCAAGGATGTTAGCAACCACGACATCAGCTTGTAAGTCATTAGGCTGGTCTTGCGGTAGGTATAGGGATAAGCGCTCTGAAACACCGTTACGCTGCGCATTATCGCGGCTTGCCGTGATAGCTTGAGGATCGATGTCAATGCCAATCGCGTGAGCGGCACCTAATTTTAAGGCTGCGATCGCTAAAATTCCAGATCCACAGCCAAAGTCGATCACGGTTTTACCTTCGAGATCAAGACCGTCTAACCATTGAAGACATAATGACGTCGTTGGATGCGTACCAGTACCAAAAGCGAGGCCAGGATCTAACATGACATTGACTGCGGTCGGGTCAGGCACATCGCGCCAACTTGGGCAGATCCACAAACGTTCCCCAAAGCGCATTGGATGAAAATTATCCATCCATTCTCTTTCCCAATCTTTGTCTTCTAATTGTTCGATTTTATGGATAAAACCTGCACTCAATAGAGGGCTATTTTCCAGTTGAGCAACGACAAGTTTCATGTCGGTTTCTGCGTCATATAGGCCAATGACGTCGGTATCACCCCAAAGGCGGGTTTCCCCCGGGAGCGGCTCAAAAACGGGCGTGTCGTGGCTGTCTTGAAAAGTGACGGATACCGCCCCTGTTTCTATCAGTTCATCGCCAAGCGCTTCTGCCTGTTGAGCAGTGGAGTTAATTTTAATTTGGATCCAAGGCATTATTTTTTCTCTATTTATTCGTTTATATCAGGTAAAGCAAAATCACTTGCCTATAATAGGCGTTAGTGCGTTCTAGTTACCTGCTCAATTGGCGTCGATTGTACGGGATTTTTACCGAAAAGGTTACCCACTAAGAAAGCCACAAGGCTAAAAAATAGTGAGGGGACGATGGCATGGAAGCCCATGATCTCAATTTTAAAGCTAGCCAGTATGGCATAACTGACGCCTCCGACGACCATCCCACTGATAGCGCCTGTTCCATTGGCTTTTTCCCAATATAGCCCGAGGACTAATGGCCACAAGAAAACAGCTTCTAACCCCCCAAAAGCCAGTAAATTGAGCCAGATAATCATCTGAGGCGGGTTCCATGCTGCAACTAAAAGCAATGCACCTAAGACCAAAGTGGAAAGGCTAGAGATCCGCGCAAGACGCTTTTCATTTTTGATTTGTGTTGGCACGGTATTCAGATAGATATCTTTTACGATGGTTGCCGAAGATTGCAGTAGTTGTGCGTTGATCGTCGACATGATCGCAGCCATTGGTGCTGCTAGGAAAATCCCTGCTGCGAAAGGTGGTAGCACTTGAACCATCAACGTTGGGATCACTTGGTCTGGGATCGTCAGGTCAGGTAAAATTGCGCGACCGAGTGCCCCCGCAAAGTGCATGCCAAACATCAGCATGGCCATGACAATCGTTCCTAAGATAATTCCGCGGTGAACCGCTTTACTGTCTTTATATGAGATACAACGTACCGCGGTGTGAGGTAAACCAATCACCCCAAAACAGACCAAAACCCAAAACGAAGCTAAAAATGGCCCGCTTAAAATGTCATCTGCACCTTCAGGCGATACCAATTTGGGGTCTATGCTATGCATTTTTTCTATCGCGGCAGGTAAACCACCTGCATGATAAATTATCGCGACTAATAGGATCACCGTACCTAAAAGCATTACAAGCCCTTGCAGCGCATCATTTAGGACACTGGCTCTAAACCCGCCAATTGCGGTGTAGAGTGCGATGGATACCCCAAAAATTATTAACCCATAAGTATATGGAATACCTGCTGCGGTTTCTAATAGGCGCGCCCCACCAATAAATTGCACCGTCATGGCGCCAAAAAAGGCAATGAGCAGGCTTACACTGGCGAACCACACTAAAAACCGGCTTTGGTAGCGCGCATACAGCATATCGTTAAGTGTAACGGCATTATAGCGACGTGCCAAAATAGCAAATTTTTTACCGAGCACGCCAAGGGAAAGCCAAATCGCAGGTAGCTGGATCATCGCCAATAGCACCCAACCTAGGCCATATTTATAGGCGGCACCTGGCCCACCAATAAATGAACTCGCACTGATATAAGTCGCCGTGATGGTCATCGCAAGGACAAAGCCACCCATTGAACGATTACCTAAAAAGTATTCATTTAAGAATTCGCCTTTTGTTCGTTTTTTATATGCATAAATGGATAGCAAAAAGACGAGAGCTAGGTAGCCGACGAGTGGCAGGAGAACTTCAATCTGCATCATTCTCCTCCAGAGAGATGTCTTTAAAAATCAGTTTAACCATCATAATGCAGAGCAAAATAAAAATGATGGGTAAGACGAGACAAGACCATTCAAACCACAATGGTAGCCCTGTAATTCCACGTGTATTGTCTGGGAGGTAGGCACTAATAACCCAGCCAATGAGATAGGCGATAGTCAAATAAAATGACCAGCGTGCTTCTTTATTTGATTGAAGAAAACGTTTATCCACCCGTTATTCCCCTTCATTCCTATAAAAATAATCAGGGATTGTACGATAATCCGAGTGTGTAGTGTAAAAAATTCAGGGAAACTCGAAAATATGAGCAACCTATACAAAGATAACTTGGCGTTAAAATTCATAATTAAGTTGATAAAATCTTAAAAATTAGCATAAGAGACATGAAAAAGAGTATTAGAGAGGTAAAAATCAGAAAGAAATAATTGTTTATTTTTAACCCTTTTTGGGGGTAATTAGGGCTCGTATGCCTTTTATAGCAAATCATTAAAAATAATAACGCTCCCGCCAAAGTCCCTATCAACATTGGCAATGAGTGATTAAGTAAACCTGAACGAAGGAACAGCAATATATTTAGAGCTAAAACGAGTAGTGTTCGGCTCCAAGCTTGTTGTGTTCTCTCTGGCTGTAATCCGGGATCTCGCATGGTGTTTTTACAGTAAAAGATGTAGAAGTGCGATAGCAGTAGCAGCTGTGACAAGTAAGGATATTAAGATCAAAAACGATGTGTACTGAAGCGGTTTATCTTGGCGCATAGCAATTTCATTTTGCTTCCAACGATACAATGCCATGATTGCAATAACCCCACTGGATGAAGCGAGTAGAAGTGTTAAGGTCAATTTGATCCATGGAAATTCAATAGACTGAAACAATTGCTCAATAGCAATTGCTCCCGCTAAAAATGCCAAAGCTGTTCGAATCCACGCTAAGAATGTTCTCTCGTTAGCAAGAGAAAATCGATAATCCGGTGTATTTCCAAGTGTTTTCCAGTTTTCTTTTTGTATAGTCATCGGCGTTTTCAACCTTTACTCATATTTCGACAAAATAAAAAGTGAGAAGAAAATCACAAAACAATAATGTAAGTGTGGGTTTTCTATTTTTGATGATATATTAATCTAAATGTTATAACAATATAACAAAGCATTTTACCTAATTATGCCCTAAGAGAGGCTCTATGGATCTCGATAAAATATCAAAAAAAATTATAGAATTATCAGGCGGTTCTGAAAATTTTATTCATGTCACAAACTGTATGACACGCGTGAGAATGACATTAAAAGATGAAGAAAAGGCTGATGTTGCGAGTTTAAAAGCACTACCCGGTGTACTGGGCGTTGTGAGTGATGAAACATTACAAGTGATTGTAGGCCCTGGCAAATGTAACAATATTGCTGACGCGATTAATCAATTACTTGCAAATCACGAAATTGAAGGTTCAGGCTTAACGGATAAACAACCAGAAAGTGATGTCCTCGCTAAAGCAGAAATCGCCAGAAATAAGGCGAAGAAAAAGACACCCGTTAAAGCGGTGCTAAGAAGTATTGCGAATATTTTTGTCCCGTTATTACCCGGTTTAATTGCCGCAGGTACATTAATGGGGATCAACAATATTATTGTTAACTCTGCACATGCAGAGGCGCTGACTCAGGGAATTCAAGCGACTGCAAATATGTCGGCAGCCCAAGTTATTTTGCAACAAAAAGGGTTGTTAGAAATTAGTACCATTATGGGGGTTATCGCTAACGGTTTATTCAGCTTATTGGCAGTGTTTACGGGGATTTTTGCCGCTAAAGAGTTTAAAGGAACCGAAATTCTTGGGGGGATTTTAGGGGCAATAACGATTGCACCTCAAGTTGCTATTTTAGGATTAACGCCGGGACAGGGCGGGTTAATCGGGGTTATTTTTGCGGTTTGGGTAAGTTGCTGGCTAGAAAAGAGATTACGTCGCTATATTCCAAGTATGATCGATGTGATTGCAACACCAACTTTAACTATCATCATTATGGCTGCATTTTTGTTATTCGGCATTATGCCTGTGGCAGGGGTTGTTTCTAATGGTATTTTAGGCTCTTTATCGGGTATTTTAGAGCATGGCGGTTTAGCGGCTGGCTTCATTCTATCGTCTTTGTTCCCGTTCTTAATTTCACTTGGTTTACACCAAGGACTCATACCTATCCATCTTGAATTAATCCAAGCAACAGGAAGCTCACAATTATTTGCGATCCAAATAATGAGTAACTCTGGCATGGTGGGAGCTGCAATTGCTGTTTTATTGCTAACCAAAGATCCGGTGATGAAACGGGTTGCGAAAGGGGCTATTCCAACGAGTATTTTAGCGGTAGGGGAGCCAACTATCTTCGGTGTAAACATCCCAGCAGGCTTTGCATTTATTACCGGTTCAATAGGTGCAGGATTTGGGGGGATGATGATCGTCTTATTAGATGTCACGGCAAATGGTGTCGGTGCAGCAGGGTTATCGGCATTACCGCTGATTGCGGATGGAAAATATCTTCAATACATTTTTAGTTGGTTAGTGGGAGCAAGTATCGCATTTATACTGACTTATTTTGTTGGACGAATTAGAAAATACCAGTAAAAAGGAATTAATGATGAAAGCTGTAATGTTAATGTTTGATTCATTGAATAAACATATGTTGTCGGCTTATGGCTGTAAAACAACAATTACACCTAACTTTGAGCGTTTGCGTAAACGCTCACTGAAGTTTGATAACTTTTATGTTGGTAGTATGCCTTGCATGCCAGCGAGAAGAGAATTACATACAGGGAGATACAACTTTCTTCATCGTAGCTGGGGGCCTGTTGAACCTTTTGACGAGTCGATGCCTGAAATACTAAAAAAACAAGGCATTCATACCCACTTAGTGACGGATCACAAGCATTATTGGCGTGATGGCGGGGCAACTTATCACTCTCGTTTTTCAACCTACGAATTTATTCGTGGGCAAGAGGGGGATAATTGGAAAGGCGTAGTCAATAAGCCCGTTGTTCACTATGAATCTGGTGAGCCCGAAGAAAATAAACAACGCAAAATTGCCAGTCGTACACAGCACTTGATCAATCAGCAGTATATGCAAGATGAGAAAGATCATCCTTTGGTCAAAACCATAAATCATGGGATTGAGTTTATAGAGACCAATCAGAAAGATGACAATTGGTTTTTGCAGCTAGAGTGTTTCGATCCTCATGAGCCGTTTTATGTTCCTGAGAAATATTTAAAACTGTATGGGTTATCAAATACGGATTTTGACGGCTGGCCTCCATATTATATGGTGACAGAAAGTGAAGCTCAGCAAAAAGTCATCCGTGGATTTTATCAAGCACTAGTGACAATGGTCGATGCTTATGTTGGTCAAGTTTTAGATATATTTGATAAATATAACTTGTGGGAAGACACTCTGTTGATTGTGAATACAGACCATGGCTTCTTACTCGGTGAACACGATTGGTGGGGGAAAAACATTATGCCGTTGTATAATGAGATAGCGAACACACCATTCTTTATTTGCCATCCTCAAATTAATGCTGCAAATGAGTCACGCCAAATGTTGGCTCAAACCATAGATATACCAGCGACATTACTTGATTACTTTAATGCGCCAATCCCTAAAAATATGCAGGGTAAGAGCTTATTAGCCGGGTTAGCCACAGATGAGCCTATTCGTGAGTATGCCTTATTTGGTTATCATGGTTGCCAAATTAACATTACGGATGGTGAGTATGTTTATATGCGCTCTCCAGTGGTACAGGGAACCCAAGGGTTGTATGACTACACATTAATGCCAACTCGTATTAATCGTCGTTTCACGCCTAAAGAGCTGCAAGGCACCCAATTGCATGATGGGTTTGACTTTACTCAAGGGTGTGCGGTTTTAAAAATACCTGCGACCAGTGTAATGACCACAGATTCAGATAGATTTGGTCATCGTTTATACAATGTAAAACAAGATCCATCACAAACATCACCGGTTGTCGATATGGCAACGGAATTACGGATGCTAGAAAATCTGCGTTTAATGATGATTGAAAGTGATGCACCTGCTGAACTGTATGCACGTTATGGCTTATCTAAAGATCAATCCGTTACTATTGAACAAATAGAAAATGCGCATCAGCAGGCGGGAGCGGCAAAAACGCAATTTGATCAATACCCGCTTTCTTTAGATGTTAAATATGGTGCGATGTCATTATTACAATATATTGAAACACGTCAATTAGATGAGATAAAAACACGTTTTATCAATCAATTATCTCATGGAATGACGCCAGAACAGCTGATGACTTTCATTATTGATAATTTCCCTGTTGAAAACCATAATGAGCTTATGTACCGGGTGGCTCTGGAAATGAGATTAAAATAAACAAGAGCCATTACCCGGTGAAGGAAGTACAACCGGGTAATGGTGATTATGGTTATATGAAAAAACAATTAGATTACAGCACGCATTCAAAACCGTTATATGCACAAGTTTATGACATATTAGTGGAGAAGCTCAACAAAGGTGAATATCGGAAAAATGACACATTTCCGACCGAGGCTGAGTTTCAGGAAATGTTTGGTATTAGCCGTATTACAGCAAGACGTGCGTTATCAGAATTAGAGAAAGAAGGGTACGTGAAACGCTCTCGTGGTGTGGGTACGTTAGTTATTCGTAATTCTAAAAAAGCCTATGCGACCATTCATACTCAAGTATTAGGGGCGTCAACAGAACGCGTAAAAAGGAAAATCATTTCAATTACAAAAATGGTTCCTAGAGATGAAATTTGTGAGATCATGAAACTGCCAAAAGGCACTATGTTGACTCGTGTAGAGCGTGTGATTACGAAGGGGAAGTTACCCATTCAATATAACTGCTTCTACTTTCCACCTTGCATTGAAAGTGTCAGTGAAAACGATTTAGAAGATTCTATTTATCTATTTTTAGAGACTCAAGGGCTAAACTCTAACCGTTATACAGAGAAATTGTCTGCTGTTATTCCCTCCCCACAAGAAATGGCATTATTGAATATTGATGAGAAAACACCGGTGTTATCTCGCCGCCGTGTGGACTATAACAAAAATAATGAGGCTATTTTGTATATGGAAGGGAGCTATTTGAGTGATTATTACGAATATAAAGTGAATGGTAGTTAGTTTAAGCCATCACAAAAGAGGTTTTTATGAAAAAAGCATTTCACATTATGGCAAAGCCAACAAGTTACCAGTGCAATTTAAAGTGTGATTATTGCTTTTATTTAGAAAAAGAACATCAAACTGGGTTCAGTGATAAAAAACTCAAGTGTATGGATGACAATACATTGAGAGAATATATTCGTCAGTATATTGAATTATCACCTAGCCATGAGATTGATTTTACTTGGCAAGGCGGCGAGCCGCTAATGGCTGGCTTAGATTTTTTCAAAAAAGTTATCCAGTATCAACAACGCTATGGGAAAGGGAAGCAAATCTACAATAGTATCCAAACAAACGGCGTATTATTAAACTCTGACTGGGCTAATTTTCTAAAAACACATAATTTCTTAGTCGGAATATCTCTTGATGGCCCTCAATGGCTTCATGATATTTACCGCAAATCTAACTCAGGTAACTCCGTCTTTGATAAAGTCATCAATGCAGTTAATTTACTTAAAGAATATCAAATCGATTTTAATATTTTGACAGTGATTAATAATGAAACGGCAAAATATCCTGAAGAAATTTACCGTTTTATTACTGAAGAACTGCAAGCGCGTTATTTACAATTTATCCCTGTGGTTGAATATGAGATAACAAATAATGAATTTCAACATTTGAGCTATCCGCAAGAACAGGGCGAAAAGCACTTAACATCATGGTCAATTACAGGAAAGCAATACGGCAATTTTATCAATAAAGTCTTTGACCTTTGGGTAAGAAAAGATGTTGGCAATGTGTTTATCCAGCTATTTGATAACTCACTTGCTGCATGGTCTGGGGACATGCCAAGTTTTTGCGTGATGCAACCTTCTTGTGGATACGGGCTGGTGGCAGAGCAAAATGGGGATATTTATAGTTGTGACCACTTTGTTTACCCTGAATTTAAGTTGGGTAACCTATTAACTAAGCCTCTGAATAAACTGGTTTCTAGCAAACAGCAACAACGTTTTGGTCAGCAAAAACTCAACCTATCCTCTTTGTGCCAACAGTGTGAATTTAAGTTTGCTTGTCATGGGGGATGTCCTAAACATAGGACAACAAAAGTTGAAAATAAATGGCACAATCATTTGTGTGAAGGCTATAAAGCCATTTTTAGCCATATTGACCCCTATATGCAATATATGGCGAATGAGCTACGCTTACATCGTCCTCCAGCCTCTGTGATGGATAATCTACATTTATTCCAGCGCGCCGCACCTATCGAAAATACGATCCCAATTCAGCATATTCGTTGATTTTCACTCAAAAAAATACCGCAAAGCTCAGCTATGCGGTATTTATTGACGATGGGTAAAACAAGTTATCGCTGACTTATTCAGCAATACCCAGTTTTTTCTCTAAATAGTGGATGTTAGTACCACCTTTTTGGAAATTTTCATCGTTCATAATCATTTGGTGCAATTCAAGATTGGTTTTAATACCATCAACGATTAATTCGTTTAACGCATTTTTCATACGAGAAATAGCGATTTCACGAGTTTCACCATAAGTAATTAATTTGCCAATCATTGAGTCATAGTACGGAGGTACAGTGTAACCTGCGTAAATATGAGATTCCCAACGCACACCAAAACCACCTGGTGAGTGGAAGCGGGTAATTTTCCCCGGGCTTGGGATGAAAGTATTCGGGTCTTCAGCATTGATACGGCACTCAACAGCATGACCATGTACCACGATATCTTCTTGTTTCACTGATAATGGTAGCCCAGATGCAACACGCAGCTGTTCTTTAATCAAGTCGACACCAGTGATCATCTCAGTGACTGGGTGTTCAACTTGAATACGGGTATTCATTTCAATGAAGTAGAACTCACCGTTTTCGAATAAAAATTCGAAGGTACCTGCGCCGCGATAACCGATTTCAATACATGCATTAGCACAGCGTTCACCGATATTACGGCGAATTTCTGGCGTAATGCCTGGCGCTGGTGCTTCTTCAACCACTTTTTGGTGGCGACGCTGCATTGAACAGTCACGCTCAGCTAAGTAAACTGCGTGACCTTGGCCATCAGCCATGACTTGAATTTCAATATGACGTGGGTTTTCAAGGAATTTTTCCATGTAAACCATATCATTATTAAAAGCGGATTTCGCTTCAGCGCGCGTTAGGTTGATAGAAGATTCTAAATCTTTTTCATTACGCACTACACGCATACCACGACCACCACCACCACCAGATGCTTTGATGATGACAGGGAAGCCGATACGTTTCGCGATGGCTTTATTTTTTTCAGTGTCGTTCCCTAATGGGCCATCAGAACCCGGAACACAAGGTACACCGGCTTTTTTCATCGCGTTAATCGCAGAAACTTTATCACCCATTAGGCGGATGGTTTCAGCTTTTGGACCGATAAAAACAAAACCAGAGTTTTCAACTTGTTCTGCAAAATCTGCGTTTTCAGCCAAGAAACCATATCCTGGGTGAATCGCTTGTGCACCTGAAATTTCCGCTGCGGAGATAATCGCAGGGATATTTAAGTAACTTTTTGCTGATGCTGCTGGGCCGATACAAATTGTTTCATCAGCCAGTAACACGTGTTTTAGATCGCTATCTGCCGTAGAGTGAACCGCTACTGTTTTGATGCCAAGTTCTTTACAGGCACGCAAAATACGTAATGCGATTTCTCCACGGTTAGCAATAACAATTTTTTCCAGCATGGAAACGCCTCGTTATTCGATGACAACTAATGGCTCGTCAAATTCTACTGCATCACCGTTTTGCAACAGAATGGCTTTAACAACGCCTGCTTTATCTGCTTCGATTTGGTTCATCATTTTCATCGCTTCAACGATGCAAAGAGGATCACCTACGCTGACCGTTTGACCAACTTCAACGAACGGCTTAGCTTCTGGGCTTGGCGCGCGGTAGAAAGTACCGACCATTGGTGAGCGAACCTGGTGACCTGCAACTGCAGCTGGTGCAGCTGGCGCTACCATTGCTTCAGATGGTGCAACCGCATTAGCCAGAGCTGGTTGTTGTGCAACCGGTGCTGAGTAATATTGTTGTGGTGCAGCCATAACCTGAGAAGCAGGTGAAACGCGGCTGATACGTACTGACTCTTCACCTTCAGAAATTTCCAGTTCAGAAATGCCAGACTCTTCGACCAGCTCGATCAGCTTTTTAATTTTACGAATATCCATGGATATGATTCCGTACTCTTATATTTGGATTGAATTAATTAGGCGCAGGTGGTTAACCGCTGCCTGTAAAGCAAAACTATAACCACCAGCACCTAGACCACAAATTACACCGATAGCTTTATCGGAGAAATAAGAATGTTGGCGAAATGGCTCCCTAGCGTGCACATTAGACAGGTGGATCTCGATAAACGGGATACTCACCGCGAGTAATGCATCACGTAGTGCAACACTGGTATGTGTGAATGCAGCCGGATTGATGAGAATAAAATCAGCATCATGACGTGCAGCATGAATTTTATCGATGAGTTCAAATTCTGCGTTTGACTGAAAATGACTCAATTTTACGCCTAGTTGACTCGCCTCTGCCTCAAGGTTGGATACGATATCAGCAAGAGTTTGGTTGCCGTATTTATCGGGTTCCCGTGTACCTAGCAGGTTTAGGTTTGGCCCATTCAAGAGTAAAATGTGAATATCTTCTGTCATTATGCTGCTAACTCCGACGATATTATCAATAGCCCGACAACATAACGCGATGCTAAGCGTTTGTCATCTTTTATCATAAAAATAAATGGATTTTCTACTGACAAGGTTCGCCATTATAATTATTTCGTGACATATAGCAGCAAAATACTGGTCTTATCAGAGAAATTACCCGAAATTATTTTAGGAATTGTGCGGTAATCCCTATTTTTGGCAAGGTACCGCAACATATTCATTGTTAAGCGCGCAGGTTGACTAGCGTACGCCCAGTGACTTCATTTTTTAAGATTTTTTTTGCATATTCGACAGAATCTTCTAACGTGATTTCATTGCTGACTTGCTCATAGAAAGACGATGGGAGAAGTTCCGCGAGCCGTTGCCATACTTTAGGACGGTTTGCAGCAGGGTAGTAAACCGAATCGACACCTTGTAACCGGACATTACGTAAAATAAATGGCATGACACTGGTCGGTAAATCGAAGCCACCGGCTAAGCCGCAAGCAGCAACCGCACCATTATAATGTGTTTGTGCAAGAAGATTGGCGAGTAGCTCACCGCCTACCGTATCAATTGCACCCGCCCACAGCTGTTTGTCTAGTGGTTTCGCGGGATGAGTGAAATCACTGCGAGGTAACACTCTCTTGGCACCTAAACTTTGTAGGTAACCGCTGTTTTCTGCTCGACCTGAAATCGCGACAACGTCATAGCCTAATAACGTAAGTAATTGTACCGCGGTGCTGCCAACACCACCACTTGCTCCACTCACAATGATTTCACCTTTATCTGGTGTCACCCCCGCGTCTTCTAGAGCATTTACACAGAGCATAGCGGTAAAGCCAGCAGTGCCAATTATCATCGCTTGTTTTAACGTTAAATTTTCTGGAAGAGGCGTTAAGTATTTGGCTGGGACTCTAGCTTGAGAGGCTAAGCCTCCCCAATGCGTTTCACCAACTCCCCATCCAGTCAATAGGACATGTTGGCCGATTTGAAAACGCGGGTCTTCACTGTGGTGGATCACACCTGAAAAATCGATACCAGGTACCATCGGATATTGGCGAACAACACCTGCTTTTCCACAAATGGCTAACCCATCTTTATAATTGAGTGTGGACCAATGAATATCGACTATAATATCTCCGGCTGGAAGCATTTCTGTAGTTAATGGTTGAATGCTAGAGACGATTTTTTCGTCAGTTTGTTGTAGGACGAGAGCTTTCATCTTTCACTCCTATATAATGATTAAATATGTATTTTGAAAATTACTAAAATTTGAGTGCATTTCATTGACGTAGTAACAGTATTTAAGCTATTAATATTGTAATTAATTTGTAAAAATTTATTTTTTTCTGGCATAAATAGGCTTTTATCATGCAAAATATCGCATCCTGACGGATTCATTTTGTATATCGACATAAATTTGCCGCGTTTCTGGTAGATAATAGAGCGAACACTCAGCGAATTCACCCAATTTGTATTGGAAATAGCCAGTGTGTAGCAATAATAAAAAGAACTAAATAATATTTGAACTTGTTGCCCCAATAGCTTGTCACACTGGGAAGAAAAAGATGGAGTATATAACAACCAAAGAGTAGAAATTTTTTTGTATCATTTTATCCTGTCGGTAAAAATACAATTAATCTCTATTTTTGGGGTTTTTATCTGCTTCGTTTATATAAGAAGCATGTACAGTACGGTACGTGAAAAGTAGATGAATTAACCATATTTGTAGAAGCCGCTCATTAACGCCTTGAGGCCGCTTCAAGTGGTTGGTAGAGTAGACGGGTTTAAATTCGTCCCCAGCTTGCAGGATAACTCTTTCGTTATGTTTAAAAAATTTCGTGGCATGTTTTCTAATGACCTGTCTATTGACTTGGGTACGGCCAATACCCTTATTTATGTCAAAGGACAAGGCGTAAAATTAAATGAACCCTCTGTAGTTGCTATTCGTCAAGACCGCTCTGGATCGCCAAAAAGCGTTGCTGCTGTCGGTGGTGAAGCGAAGCAGATGCTGGGACGTACACCTGGTAATATTTCGGCAATTAGGCCAATGAAAGACGGTGTTATCGCTGACTTCTTCTTGACTGAAAAAATGTTACAGCACTTCATCAAACAAGTTCACAGTAACAGTTTTTTACGCCCAAGCCCGCGAGTGCTTGTTTGTGTCCCTGTTGGGGCAACACAAGTTGAGCGTAAAGCCATTCGCGAGTCCGCATTAAGTGCGGGCGCGCGTGAAGTCTTCTTAATTGAAGAACCGATGGCAGCGGCGATTGGCGCTGGGCTACCTGTATCAGAAGCAACGGGCTCAATGGTTGTTGATATCGGTGGTGGTACAACAGAAGTTGCTGTTATTTCTCTGAATGGCGTTGTTTACTCTTCATCTGTGCGTATTGGTGGTGACCGTTTCGATGAGTCTATCATTAACTATGTACGCCGTAATTATGGCTCACTCATCGGTGAAGCGACAGCCGAACGCATTAAACATGGGATTGGCTCTGCATTCCCAACAGATGAAGTTTACGAGATCGAAGTTCGCGGTCGCAACCTTGCAGAAGGTGTGCCTCGCGGATTTAAGATGAACTCCAATGAAATTTTAGAAGCATTGCAAGAACCGCTTACAGGAATTGTTAGCGCAGTCATGCTAGCACTTGAACAGTGCCCTCCTGAATTGGCTTCAGATATCTCAGAACGCGGTATGGTCTTAACCGGTGGTGGCGCGCTTCTTCGTAATTTAGATCGCCTATTGATGGAAGAAACGGGTATCCCTGTTATCGTTGCTGAAGATCCGCTAACGTGTGTCGCTCGTGGTGGCGGTAAAGCGTTAGAAATGATTGATATGCACGGTGGTGACCTGTTTAGCGAAGACTAAATGGCCTTTTAGAAACAGTTGGGGACAGTTCTCCAACTGTTTTGACTATTTTTTGTTCCTCTGACATTAGCGAAACTTAGCCACACATGAAGCCAATTTTTAGGCGAGGTCCATCCCTACAGTTACGCATTTTTTTTGCGGTAATCATTGCACTTGTACTGGTGGTGATTGACCATCGTTTCGAGCCTTTCAATAAAGTCCGTAACTATTTAGACACGGCGGTTAGCCCATTCTATTTTTTAGCGAATGGCCCACGGCAATTTCTCGATAATATCTCTGAAAGTTTCTCTTCAAGAAACCAACTGCAATTTGAAAACAAAGCATTACGCCAAGAATTGTTACTGAAAAAAGCGGACAACTTACTTTTAGAGCAACTTAAGCAGGAAAATGCACGCTTAAGGGAGTTGCTTGGCTCGCCACTTCGCCAAGATGAACATATGATGGTCACGCAAGTGATTTCGGGGGCGAATACACCTTATCGCGACCAAGTTGTTATAGACAAGGGCAGTAACGAAGGTGTGTATGAAGGGCAGCCCGTTATTAGTGATAAAGGCGTTGTTGGTCAAGTTGTCGGGGTGAGTAACTTTAATAGCCGTGTCTTGTTAATTTGTGATACTGCTCATGCCTTGCCTGTACAGGTATTACGTAATGATGTTCGTGTTATTGCTGCGGGTTCTGGCTGTTCTGATGATATTCAATTAGAACCGTTACCTGAAAATACCGATATTCGTGTTGGTGATGTCCTTGTCACATCAGGACTAGGGGGGCGTTTCCCTGAAGGGTATCCAGTCGGGGTGGTATCAGCCGTAAAACATGACACACAACGCGCTTATACTATCATTAGCGCGAAGCCGAGTGCGGAATTACAACGTTTGCGTTATCTTCTGTTATTATGGGGAAATGATAACGACCCTAAAACGCCACTACAGCCTTCGGAAGTTTATCGTGCAGCAAATGAACGCTTGATGAAAGTGTTGCCGCAAGTATTACCTAACCCGAATGAAATTCAGGGGCCTCCATTGCCACCATCAATGGCTCCGACGTCACAACCATAAGTAGAGGAAACACAGTATGGTTATGGGCAAAGGAGTAAATTAGCATGGATGAGTATCGTGGAAATGGCCGAGCCATCATTTGGTTATCATTTTTTATTGCGTTGATTTTACAAGTCATGCCTTGGCCGGAGCAACTCAGCTTTTACCGGCCATCATGGCTTCTGTTGATCCTCACTTATTGGGTGATGGCATTACCACACCGAGTGAGTGTTGGCACAAGCTTTATCTTAGGGATTATTGTTGATTCCATTCAGGGCTCCGCGCTAGGAGTGCATGCTCTCTCTTTTAGTATTATTTGCTATCTCGTCTCTTATAAACACCAGCTGTTGCGCAATATGGCGTTGTGGCAGCAAGCGTTGGTGATTATGTTACTCACTATCATTCAAGATCTTGCTGTTTTTTGGGCTGAATTTCTATCATCACAAGTATTATTCCACCCGCAAGTATTTTGGAATAGCGTAGTGAATGGTATTCTATGGCCATGGCTATTTTTGCTTTTACGTAAAATTCGTCGGCAATTTTCAGTATGTTAGAGTGCTAGTTGTCGGTCTGACTGGGAATTCAGTTTATGTGTTTAATTTATCTTGCGTCCGGCTCACCCCGTCGACGTGAACTTGTTCAGCAACTTAATTATACCTTTGAAATTTTACGTCCTGAGGTAGAAGAACAGTGGCAGGAGGGGGAGACGCCTCAAGACTATGTTCAGCGTCTTGCAAGAGATAAATCTTTAGCTGGTGTTGCGATAGCACCCAATAATCAGCCTGTTTTGGGCGCTGATACTATCGTTGTTCTTGCAGACAAAATATTGGAAAAGCCGCAAGATAGCCAGCACGCAGAAGCGATGCTAAGTGCATTATCGGGAAGAACCCATCAAGTCATGACGGCGATTGCCTTATCCAACCGTCAACAGATGATACAGTCACTAATTGTGACAGATGTGACATTCCGCGAGTTATCTTTGCTCGAAATACAGGATTATATACAGTCAGGTGAGCCAATGGATAAGGCAGGCGCTTATGGAATACAAGGAATTGGTGGGCGTTTTATACGTAAGATTAATGGCAGCTATCATGGGGTTGTTGGTTTACCACTGGTTGAAACAGACGAGCTAATTCAGCGATTTTTAGCGTTAAGTGATGGTAAGGGGAAGTCATGACAGCGGAACTATTAGTGAACATTACACCATCTGAAACGCGTGTTGCTTATATTGATGGTGGGATATTACAAGAAATACATGTCGAACGAGAAGCAAAAAGAGGGTTAGTAGGGAATATTTACAAAGGCCGTGTGAGCCGTGTCTTACCGGGAATGCAGGCGGCCTTTGTTGATATTGGTCTAGATAAAGCGGCTTTTTTGCATGCTTCTGACATTATGCCTCATACGGAATGTATTGCAGGAGATGAGCAGAAAAACTTTCATGTCAGGGATATTGCAGAACTGGTTAAACAAGGACAAGATTTAATCGTCCAAGTTGTTAAGGACCCTCTTGGTACTAAAGGCGCTCGCCTGACTACGGACATTACTCTTCCTTCTCGCTATTTGGTCTTTATGCCAGGGGCTTCCCATGTTGGCGTCTCACAACGTATCGAAAGTGAAGATGAAAGAGAACGCTTAAAAGCCTGTGTTTCACAGTATTGTGATGAAAATGGCGGCTTTATTATCCGTACGGCAGCAGAAGGGGTCGGGGAAGAGGAAGTTAAACAGGATGCTGCTTTCTTAAAGCGCCTGTGGGCGAAAGTGATTGAACGAAAAAAGCGTAATGTGACTCGCACAAAAATTTATGGTGAATTAGCGCTTGCCTTCCGCATTATCCGTGATTTTGCTGGCGCTCACCTTGACCGCATTCGTGTTGACTCTCGTTTGACCTATACTCAATTACAAGAGTTTATCGAAGAGTATGTGCCAGAAATGACCGCTAAGCTCGAGCTCTATCAGGGAAACCAGCCGATATTTGATTTGTTTGACGTTGAAAACGAAATTCAGCGAGCAATGGATCGCAAAGTGGAGTTGAAATCAGGTGGTTACTTGATTATCGATCAAACTGAAGCCATGACGACTATTGATATCAATACAGGGGCATTTGTTGGGCATCGTAACCTTGAAGAAACCATCTTTAATACCAATATCGAAGCCACTCAAGCGATAGCAAGGCAGCTGCGTTTGCGCAACTTAGGCGGTATTATTATTATTGATTTTATTGACATGGCTGACTCAGAACATCGTCGTCGTGTGCTAGCATCATTAGAGCAGGCATTGAGTAAAGATAAAGTCAAAACAACCATTAATGGTTTTTCGCAGCTAGGCTTAGTCGAAATGACGCGCAAGCGCACAAGAGAAAGCTTAGAACATGTGTTATGCGATGACTGCCCAACTTGCCAAGGACGTGGAACTGTTAAATCAGTCGAAACAGTATGTTATGAAATCTTACGTGAAATAGTTCGTGTGCACCGCACGATAGATGCCGATAGGTTCCTCGTTTATGCCTCTCAAGCTGTGGTGGATGTCCTTAAAGGGGATGAGTCACACGCTCTTGCAGAAGTTGAAATTTTTGTTGGGAAGCAAGTTAAAGTTCAGACTGAGCCACTTTACAGTCAGGAACGTTTTGATGTCGTGATGATGTAATAAAGGAGATATGAGTGAGACGACTGCCACGTGTAGCACTGGTGACGACTGCGGTTATATTATTGCTGTGCGCATTAGTGTTGTCTGGGCTGCGTTTTCTTCTGCCAAATATCGATAATTATCGGCAAGATCTGATTGATTACGTTGAAAGAAAGACCGATGTATCCGTACAAATTGGTAAAATCAAAGGGGCTTGGCAATCTTTTGGCCCCGTACTGACGTTATCTGATGTAGTTTTACAGAATCAAACCACCGATATCACAGCGAATACTATTAGGGTTGAATTAGATATCTGGAGCTCGTTGTTTTCTCTACGCTGGCGTTTTCGTGATTTAACCTTTTATCAATTAAATGTGGATTATAAAATCCCTTTTAGTTTTGGAGACTCAACAAAAGGCGAGTCTTTAGATGGCATTGAAGATCTATTTTTACGGCAATTTGACCATTTTGTATTAAAAGAAAGCCGATTAACCTTTCTCACACCTTCTGAACAAAAAACGACGCTGATTTTGCCCGAACTCTCGTGGCTTAATGATAATGAACGGCATCGTGCTCAAGGCTTTGTTAGCCTCGAAACCATTAATAAACAGCATGGTTATCTGCAAGTAAAGCTTGATGTGTCAGATAAAAATGGCGTGTTAAGCGACGGTATTTTTTATCTGCAAGCGGATAATATTGATATGCAGCCATGGCTTAGCCGCTGGTTACGGGATAACACGTCATTACGGGATGCCAACTTTAGCCTGTCTTCTTGGGTAACCCTGAGAAATCACCGCATTGATAGCGGCCTTATTCAATTGCGGCAGGGGGAAGCTAACTGGGGAGAGGGCAAATTAGCACAAAACTTACAAGTTAATGATTTGCTTTTGCGAATGAAAAGGCAGGGGAGTGGGTGGTTATTTAATATTCCCGAGCTTGATACCTTAAAAACCAATGAATTTATTTGGCCACAAGGGAGCGTCTCGGTCTTGTATTTGCCTGCTAGCAAAAAATATCAGGATAATGACCATTGGCGCATCCGTGCAAAAGATATTGAACTTGAACGTTTAAGTGAAGTGTTACCCACATTTTCCTTTTTAACCCCTGAAATGGTACAGGATTGGCAACATCGCCAACCAACGGGGCTGGTGAGTGAATTTGCACTTGATATCACGCCAAATCTGCCTGAAAACGTACAATTCAACATGGACTGGCAAAATGTTAGCTGGAAAAAATGGAAAGAATTACCTTCGGTTAACCATTTTTCGGGGGCTTTAATTGGTGGAATGCAAAGTGGTGGTGCAACGGTCCGCTTACAAGATAGTGAAGTGGACTATCGTGATGAATTTAAAGCCCCTTTTTCGATAAAGACGGCAACGGGCCAATTCCATTGGGTCAATAATGACAGTGAATTTAAATTGTGGAGCCCATCATTAGAGGTACAAGCAAAGTCATTATGGGCCAATGGTGAGTTTCGTTACGCAAAAGCGAAAAAAGGAAATTATGCCGATCTCGCTATTCTTGCCGGAATTCGTTTAGATGATGCGGGAGATGCATGGCGTTATTTTCCCCAAAAGCTAATGGGCCAAGATGTGGCGGATTACCTGACGAAAGCGATTATCGCCGGTAGTGTAGATAACGCCACTTTAGTCTATAAAGGCGACCCCGCTCATTTTCCTTATGATAACAATGATGGGCAATTCCAAGTTTACGTTCCTCTGCGTGATGCCACATTTGAATATGACAGTGAATGGCCTGCGTTGTTGAACTTGGATATGGATTTAGACTTCAGGCGTGCAGGGCTATATATGCATGCACCCGCCGTGAAATTGGCTGATGCCACCGCAACTAACCTTGATGCCAATATTCCTGATTACACGAAAGAAATGCTGTATATCAATGCGGATATCCATGGAACAGGAAAACAAATCCAACAATATTTTGTGCATACCCCGATGAAACACTCAATTGGCGATACGCTTGAAGAGTTACAAATTGGGGGAGCCGTTAATGGGCAGTTGGGATTGTCTATTCCACTGGTAGCGGGTAAGGACGTTGTTGCTAAAGGGAAGGTCAATCTCAATAAAAATGATTTATACATTCAGCCGATTGATAGCACTATTTCTGCGTTAACGGGCAGTTTTGAGTTTAACAATGGTGATCTACGAGGGGAAAATCTGCGGGGCCATTGGTTCGAACAGCCGATTACTGTCGATTTCACCACCACAGACCAAGCAAAAAATTATTTAGTGGATGTGAATATTAACGGAAACTGGGCCGTGAATAAATTGGCCATGTTGCCTACTGAGATTAAGCAAAAAGTGTCAGGAACCACTGACTGGAAAAGCCAAGTTGCTATCACGATTCCAAATACGGCAAAAGAGCCAGTAGGCTTACAAATAGGCGTCACCGCAGGGTTAAAACAACTGAAAAGTCAGTTACCCGCTATTGATAACACTCTATTAGCGGAACTTGGGCAAATTAACGTTCAGGCGAAAGGGACGACAGAGCAGTTGGAAGTTGGTGGTGATATTGGCAAGCGCATTGGTTTTAATTCGCAGTGGGGGCTGAGTGATAAGCCTTTAAGTTTATTAAAAGCCCATATTGCCCAATGGCGTAATGGCATTCCTGAATTACCTAAAGGCTCGTCTTTTGTCGTTGATTTACCTGCTATTACCGACATGAACTGGGAGAAATTAGCTGGGTTGCTAGTGTCTTCCCATAGCCGTGAAGGCGGTATGAATATTCGCTTACCTGACATGCTTGAGGTCAATATTCCATCTATTTATCTCGCTGGGCAGCAATGGAATGCAGTCAATTTTTCCTATGACTTACAACAGGCTGAGCAATTAGTCAGTATCAATAGTGAAAACCTAAAAGGTTCGTTACAAATATTTGCTTCACAGCCTTGGCAGGTCGCTATTGATTATTTGTATTACAATCCCAGCGCTTCCACGAGCGCCGAAATTAATAACCTCGCCACAAGCCAATTTGATTTTAGCCAATGGCCGCAATTACAGTTGCACTGTAAAGAGTGCTGGGTTGCTGGGCAGAAATTGGGTGAGATTAGCGCGAATATCAAACCTAAAGGGACATTATTGCAATTGACTGATGGCACGTTAGATAACAGTGTTACGAAATTAAAGTTAGATGCGATTTGGGACAGTGAAAAAGGCAATAAAACTCAAGTTGCAGGCTCATTAACCGGTGATGCTTTTGACGAAACAGCAGCCTATTTTGGTATATTAGTTCCGATTATCCAATCACCTTATACTATTGAATTTGATTTAAATTGGGCTAACTTGCCTTGGTCACCCGATATTGCCTCTTTAAATGGTAAAATGTCTGCAAAATTGGGTAAAGGTGCGATTGCCCAAATGGGCGGTGGCCGCGCAGGGCAAATATTGCGCCTAGTCAGCTTTGATGCCTTGTTACGTAAGCTACGATTTGATTTTAGCGACACGTTTAGTAATGACTTCGATTTTGACTCGATTAAAGGTGATGCGACGATTAAAAATGGTGTGTTGGTTTCGAAAAATACCTATGTTGATGGCTTAGTTGCAGACATCTCATTTGATGGTCAAATTGACCTTGTTAAACGTCAAATTAACGTCGAAGCCGTTATCACACCAGAAATATCTGCTACAGTAGGAGTAGCAACCGCGTTTGTGGTAAATCCATTTGCTGGGGCTGCCGTATTTGCAGCAACAAAAGTGCTCGGTCCATTATGGAGTAAAGTTTCCGTTATTCGTTACCGAGTAACAGGTAGTTTGGACGAGCCGAAAATTGATGAAGTATTACGTCAACTTAAGGAGACTCAAGAGTAATGAAAAATGGCAACGTTGCACTTTTGCAGTTATGTAGCGGAAATAATACTAAACACAATTTGGCGCAAATCGAACAGCAGATCAAACAGTTACCCGAAACCGTTGAGTTAGTACTGACACCTGAAAACGCATTGTTATTCGCGGATGCTGCAACGTATCGCAAACAAGCAGAAGAGCAAGGAAAAGGCCCTTTGCAAAATGCGATTAGCGCAATGGCTAAACGTTATCATGTTTGGATTTTAATTGGTTCAATGCCAATGGTTAGCCGTGAAGATCCTGAGCGTATTACAAGTAGTAGCTTATTGTTTGATTCTGAAGGAAATATTAAAGCGCGCTACGACAAAATTCACATGTTTGATGTCAATATCGAAGACGAGCAAGGCACTTATAACGAGTCTGTAATTTATCAACGCGGTGAACATATTACCGTCGTTGATACACCCGTTGGTCGCCTTGGCATGACAATTTGCTATGATTTACGTTTTCCAGGTTTATTCCAAGCATTACGCGAGCAAGGCGCAGAAATTATCTCTGTACCTGCTGCATTTACCCGTTACACCGGCCAAGCGCATTGGGAACCGTTATTACGTGCTCGTGCGATAGAAAACCAATGCTATATTTTAGCGCCTGCTCAAGTTGGTGTGCATGGTACGCGTCGCACGTGGGGGCATAGCCTTGCCGTTGACGGTTGGGGTAAAGTGATGAAAAAGAACGTGGATGCAGTCGCTTCTACGGTACTGAATATTAAAACAGACAGCTTAAGTGTCATGCGTGAGCAAATCAAAGTGGTCAAACACAACCGCTTTAGACCGCAATTGACATCATTGATTAAAAAAGAAACCAAAGAGTAACGAATATGAGTTTAGTTTCTGTCAGCGAACACTTGCTGGCCGCCAACCGCCTTGGGCAAGAAAATCTGTATGACATTTTAGGTTTGTTATCTGAGCGCCATCTGGATTACGCGGATCTGTTCTTTCAATCGAGTTTCCATGAGTCGTGGGTACTTGAAGATAGGATCATCAAAGATGGCTCTTATAATATCGACCAAGGTGTTGGCGTAAGAGCTATCAGTGGTGAAAAAACCGGGTTTGCTTATGCTGACCAAATTTCACTTCATGCGCTGACACAAAGTGCAACCGCTGCACGCAGTATTGTGAATGAGCAAGGCACTGGTAAATCACAAATTTTAACTAACGTTGAATATAAAAAATTGTATTCAGCAGCAGACCCACTGCAAAGTTTATCGCGGGAACAAAAGATTGATTTACTGCATCGTGTTGACCAAGTTGCTCGTGCAGAAGACCCGCGTGTCATTGAAGTCAATGCCAGCTTAACCGGTGTTTATGAGCAAGTGTTAGTCGCTGCAACAGACGGCACTTTAGCGGCAGATATTCGCCCATTAGTGCGTTTATCGGTCAGCGTGCTGGTGGAACATGATGGCAAGCGCGAGCGTGGTGCGAGTGGTGGCGGTGGCCGTTATGGTTACGAATATTTCCTGGAAATTCACCAAGGGCAAGTGGTTGCTGAGCAATATGCACGTGAAGCGGTGCGTATGGCGCTGGTGAACTTGTCTGCGATCGCAGCGCCTGCTGGAATGATGCCAGTTGTGCTAGGCGCTGGTTGGCCGGGGGTTCTATTACATGAAGCAGTAGGCCATGGTTTAGAAGGTGACTTTAACCGTCGCGGTACCTCTGTTTTTTCAGGCCAAATTGGTGAGCAAGTGGCATCGCCACTGTGTACGGTCGTGGATGATGGTACGATTACAGGCCGTCGAGGTTCTCTCGCTATTGATGACGAAGGGGTGCCTGGGCAGTATAACGTCCTAATAGAAAATGGTGTTTTACGTAATTATATTCAAGATAAACTGAATGCACGCCTGATGGGAGTTGCTCCAACAGGTAATGCACGCCGTGAATCTTATGCACACTTACCTATGCCGCGTATGACCAACACCTACATGTTAGCAGGGACATCAACGCCAGAAGAAATTATCGCGAGTGTGGATAAAGGCATATATGCACCAAACTTTGGTGGTGGTCAAGTCGATATCACCTCAGGTAAATTTGTATTTTCGACATCAGAAGCTTACCTGATTGAAAAAGGTAAGATTACTTCTCCTGTGAAAGGGGCAACGTTAATCGGCTCCGGTGTTGAAGCTATGCAGCAGATTTCAATGGTTGGTAATGATTTGGCTCTTGATAAAGGCGTTGGTGTTTGTGGTAAAGAAGGCCAAAGTGTGCCGGTTGGTGTGGGGCAGCCTACATTAAAATTGGACAAACTGACCGTTGGTGGTACCGCGTAATTTTCACGGCGATTGAGATAAATTAGGCTTTGCTCGCCCTTGTGACAAACTCTTGGAGATGTTGTGACTAGGGCGTTTGTGTGCCTGCAAAGCACAAAAAACTGAGGTGTTATGAATAAACGTATTTTACCCGTCGTGTTGATGGCTATTTTGATTGTCATTAGCCTTTATTTTAATGGTGGCGATAAAACGGCACCAGAAGCCCCAGCCACGCAGAACAACCCTCCGGCTCGTGAAGCAGTCGCGCCAAAAGAAACCTCACAAACCATCGATAAACTGACCGCACAAGATAATGTGGTCAGCTTTATGGAGAAATACCAAAAACTTCCCGCTTTCTATATGACGAAAAAACAAGCCCGCGAAGCAGGATGGGATGCGAAAAAAGGCAATCTTTGCGATGTATTACCAGGAAGAGCGATTGGTGGCGACCGTTTTTCTAACCGTGAGAAAGGGTTACCCATTGCACAAGGGCGCCAATGGTTTGAAGCAGACATTAATTATCGTTGTGGCCACCGAGGAGCCGATCGCTTGTTATACTCATCGGACGGGATGATTTTTGTGACGCATGACCATTATAAGAGCTTTACGCAAGTCAACTAAAGGAAAACCGTGATGAGCAAACAGGTGATCTTTGATTTCAGGCAGATAAACTCATTGAATGATTTTTATGACCAATTTGCTCGGCAATTTTCCCTTCCTGACTGGTTTGGTCGCAATCTTGATGCCCTGTGGGACATGGTTTCCGCAGGCATTGAGTTACCTATCACTATCACGTTTTCACACATGACTGCGGAACAACGTATCCAATTCGCAGATGTTATTGATGTGATGAATGACGCACAAGATATGTGGGAAGAAGAGTTCATTTTTGCTTTAGATATAACAAAAAGCTCTAACTAATATTCCTATCACTCATGGTAAAGTCTAAATAAGATAACTGAGCTGATAGGGGTCTTTAGGATGAATAACGTTACCTGTACTGCTTTTCCGCTAAAAGAAAAAAAATTCCTGATTGTTCACGGCTATACTGCATCCCCTGAAAAAAACTGGTTTCCATGGTTGAAATCAGAGCTCGAAGCTTTAGGCGCTTTTGTTAACGTGCCCACCATGCCTGACTCATTAGCCCCAGACCCTAAAAGGTGGCAGCAGCGCTTACAACACTTGCCTTTTGATATTGATGAAAATACGGTTTTGATTGGCCATAGCTTAGGTTGCGTCACCGTATTACGATTTCTTCAAAATGCAGGGCAGCCGGTAGCGGGTTATGTATTGGTATCAGGGTTTGATGAAAAACAGCAAACATTGCCTGAATTACAGCACCACACAGTTGAACCATTGAATTATGACGAGCTCATACAGATAGCAAATAATCGAATATCGATTATATCAACCAATGATGGGATTGTATCACCAGAGTCTTCGAAAGCATTGGCTTACGCCTTAAAAACGCAGGTTATTATTGAGAATGCGGCAGGGCACTTCCTTGATAGAGAAGGCTACACTGAATTTAAAACACTCCTTGATACAATCAAAACGCATTTTAGTTAGTTATGGTTGGTAAGAATACTAGGTACGCTGGCTTTGAATATTTCAATCAACTCTGGGTCCATGTATTGATAATCATCAGGGATATCCAGAACATGAAGCGGTTTGTATTCCAAAAGGCGGGGGAAATCAGCTCTTAAGCGGTTTTTATGTTTTTGCTCCATCACAAAGATGACATCAGCCCAACGAATTACGTCTGCATTGACGGGGCGTCGTGCATTGCGGCTTGTACCCGCTGAACGGGTGACCCAACTTTCATGGTTGCGCCAGATCTGTTCAGCGGTTGGACTACGCCATTGGTTTTTACTGCAAATGAATAAAATATTCACGAGTTATTGTGTGTCTCTTCAAGGCTAATACGGGCAAGCTGTATATTACTCACTTGCGGGTATGCCATACCTAATTGGGCTGCACGGATCATTTTTTCACTGCGACCGTACATCTGTTTCCAGTTTTTCTCAGGTGTATAGCAGTCAACTAGGCGTGAATTTAGTTGATCGCGGGATTTATTGATCCGAGCTTTGGCTCTGCGCCATGCTCTATTTCGGGTGTTATCCATATCTTCCTCATTATTTATCGGGGTTCAGCAGCCGCGATAATACGGGTCAGAGTATGACTAACAATGGCATGATAGGTCGTTTCGGCAGCGCTATCAACACGCTGTTAGGTTTTTCAGATTATTGCTTAATTTACAAAGAAAAATCCCCTAGCCGCAGCATAGGGGGTAATTCATTAAGCCATTTCAGAGAGATCTTTCAAGTATTGAAAGATTTGTCGATAGGCTTTTGGTGGTTTGTTACCTTCACGCTCTTTTTTAGCATTACGGACTAATGCACGCAGTTGTTGCCTGTCTGTTTGTGGGAACAGGGCAACCACGTCTTCAATGACTTCATCACCGCCATCTAATAAACGAGTACGTAAGTCTTCCAGTTTATGTAAAATGACCACTTGCTGGTTGTGACGGTTTTTAAGCTTATCCAACGCCTCTGTAATCGGCTCAACTTCACGTGAACGTAATAACTTACCGATCAGTTGCAATTGGCGACGACGGCCTTCACGTTTGATTTTTTGGGCAAGTTCAATGGCTTCAAGTAATTGAGTATCTAACGGGATACGCTCTAACTCACTTTTACTTAAATCTACGAGCTCAGCCCCTAATTTTTTGAGGATCTCAGCATCGCGTTTAATTTCGCTTTTACTGACCCAAATGATTTCCTCGTCTTCTTCGTCTTGCGGCGCTGGGATATCATCCAGCCAGTCATCAGGCTGTTTGGCCATATCGATTTTCCTTTTTACCGAACACAGTCGTTTAATTACGCGTAATTAATATGATTTACTGTGTTGTGAGTGTTAACATTCATCTATTATATATTGTAACTGGGAAAACCCCTCTATGACTACCTAGCATTTGCTTGCTAGGGCAGAAAATCACGTTTCCCCCACATTTTTGATTGGACTAAAGCATGAGTGTAACTGAACAAGTCACCGAACAACGCAAAAAACTCGAAGAAGCCGTCGCGCACGCATTAGAATTCGCCAAGACACGTTGTGATGCTGCGGAAGTCGCAGTAAACAAAAGCACTGGAATTAGTGTGAGTACCCGCCAAGGGGAAGTTGAAAATGTTGAGTTTAACAGTGATGGAGCGCTAGGGATCACCGTTTATCATCAACAACGTAAAGGCAGTGCGTCTTCTACAGATTTAAGTCCTGAAGCTATTGAGCGCACAGTTCAGGCGGCAATTGATATTGCTAACTACACCTCAGAAGACCCGTTTGCAGGGCCGGCAGACAAATCGTTGCTGGCTTTTGAAGCACCTGACCTCAATTTGTTCCAAGCGAGCGAACTTTCTCCTGAAGCCGCGATCCGTTTAGCGTCGGTTGCGGAAATGTCGGCACTAAATGCAGACTCCCGCATTGTGAATACGGAAGGCGGTAGCTTTAATGGGCACTACGGTGTGCGTGTGTTTGGAAACTCCCATGGTATGTTGCAAAGCTACTGTTCAAGCCGCTATTCGATGTCGAGCTGTGTGATTGCTGAGCAAAATGGTGAAATGGAGCGTGATTACGCTTATACGATTGGCCGGAGCATAGAGGCATTGCAGTCCCCTGAGTGGGTTGGGCAGGAGTGTGCTCGTCGCACCTTATCTCGTTTGTCACCTCGTAAATTGCCAACGATGAAAGCCCCAGTGATTTTTGCGGCAGAAGTAGCTACGGGTCTATTCGGTCACTTAGTCGGTGCCATTAGTGGTAGCAGTATTTACCGCAAATCGTCTTTCTTATTAGATAGCTTAGGAAAGCAAATTTTACCAAGCTGGCTGACCATCAACGAGCAACCCCATCTAATGGGCGGGTTGGCGTCATCTCCTTTTGATAGCGAAGGTGTCCGCACCTGTGAACGCAATATTGTTGAAAATGGTGTGCTACAAACGTGGCTAATGACCAGTTATTCCGCAAGAAAGCTCGGTTTGCAAAGTACAGGCCACGCGGGTGGCATCCATAATTGGCGTATTGCAGGCCAAGGCCTTTCTTTCGATGCATTGCTGAAACAAATGGGGACAGGGCTAATCGTTACAGAGTTAATGGGCCAAGGGGTTAGCGGTATTACGGGGGATTACTCACGTGGTGCTTCAGGCTTTTGGGTGGAAAACGGTGAAATTCAGTACCCAGTGAGTGAAATTACTATTGCGGGTAACTTAAAAGATATGTGGGCGAATATGGTCACTATCGCTGATGATATTGAAACTCGTAGTAATATTCAGTGTGGTTCGGTATTGATCCCAGAAATGAGTATTGCCGGGGAGTAGGTTTCTACTCTGCCCATTTAAAGGCAACAAAAAAGGCACTCAATTGAGTGCCTGAATATGTCAGAGGACTTACCTGAGTTTTTTAAATAAAACTTTTTTCGCTAAGCCTTCCTTAATCCAGTCGTTGTCGAAATTAACGGTGGAACTCACCAGCCGCTTCTGGCTGATAAACGATTTCCAGTACACGAACACGTGTTTGAACACCGTTTGGCAATTCCCAGCTGATTTCATCGTTTACATGCAAGCCCAACAAGGCTGCACCAATCGGTGCCATAACAGACAGCTGCTCTGCGCTATCTTTCAGTGACGCAGGGTAAACTAAGGTACGTGTGCGTTCTTCGTTGCTGATTAAATCCAAAAAGCGAACGGTACTGTTCATCGTGACCACATCAGCAGGCATTTCTTGTGGGGTCAGAATATCCGCACGGTCCAGTTCATCATTGAGCGCTTCGGCAACCGGTGTGCCCGCATAAGCCGGCTGTTCCATCAGTGTATCTAAACGTTCAGCATCTAAATCATTGATAATAATTGTTGGCTTTTTCATACCACACTCCAATAGAGACATACAAAGCAAACACCCCCCACCCATAAGGTAGGGGGTGTCGCTAGAAATAAGTTTGTTTAAAATATTAGGCGCTATACGCTTTAAAGGGAAGAGATCAGGATCACGATCTCTAAGCCTACCTTTGTAAAAAATACAGATTGATATTTTTATCGCTAGGTTTGAATTGACTACTCTTCGTCAAACCCACTTTCGAACAGGTTAATAATTGCGGATAATGCCTGATTTTCATCTGGGCCGCTAACCTCAATATCAATATTACTACCTTGTTCTGAGTCTAACATCAACATCGCAATAACGCTATCGGCCTCAGCCTCAATTTGGTTATTATTCCGCAAAATAACTCTTGAGTTAAATTGTTGAACTAAATCATAGAGTAACATCGCCGGTCGTGCATGCATCCCAAGCCGATTTTTGAGCGTTATAGTTGTTTTTACTGTCATTTACGGGTTACTTGCGTTTTTCCAGCGTTCTGTGGCGTGATTGCACATTTTTACCACGAGAACGGAAATAGTCGGCAAGTTGTTCAGCAACATACACGGAACGATGTTTACCCCCTGTACAGCCAATTGCGACAGTCAAGTAGCTACGGTTATTGGTTTCTAACATCGGTAACCATAATTCTAAATAGCTACGAGTTTGGTAAATGAAGTTATGGACTTCAGTATGCCTATCTAAGAATGCAGCCACGGGTCTATCAAGGCCTGTCATTGGGCGCAATTTTGGATCCCAGTGCGGGTTTGGTAAAAAGCGCACATCGAATACATAATCTGCATCAATAGGAATACCATGTTTGAAGCCAAAGGATTCAAACACCATTGTCAGTTCACGCTCACGTTTGCCCATCAAACGTGTTCTTAGCATCTCAGCTAATTCGTGAACGGACATTTCAGAAGTATCGATAACTAAATCAGCTCGAGAGCGTAAAGGCTCAAGTAGCTCATTTTCTTCATCTATCGCGCTCTCAAGTGAAAGATTTTTACTTGAAAGTGGGTGCAGTCGACGAGTATCACTGTAACGGCGAATAAGCGTGTTACGATCGGCATCTAGAAACAATAACTGAGGAGAGAAGGCTGAAGGTAATTTATCAATCGCTTCTTCGAAAATCTCTGGATTGTCGGGCATATTACGCACGTCGATGCTTACTGCTGCTGAAATATTACGATCAGCCAGTGAATTCGCTAACTCCGGTAGTAATACAACCGGTAGGTTATCTACGCAATAGAAACCCATATCTTCCAGCGCACGTAAGGCAACGGATTTCCCCGAACCGGAACGGCCGCTGACTATCATCAGCACCATGAGCTTGCTCCCTTTTGTTTCCTAATAATATGCTTCTTGAAAAGCAGTATTTGCCAAATAATATTACTTAGAAACCATAACAATATCATTTGCATATGGCAAGATACATAATTTATCTATTCTATAATTATGCGGTATAGCTCTTCGTCACTTTGTGCACTGCGTAGGCGTTTACAGAGCGTTTTATCGGCTAGTTTTTTGGCGATAAGCGACAATGTATGCAAGTGCGTTTTACATTGGTCTGATGGCACAAGTAGCGCGAATAGCAAGTCAACTGGCTGATTATCAATTGCATCGAACGCAATTGGCTCCTCTAAATGTAAAAAGACACCGACAGCACGGCTGCTTTCACCTTCGTTCAGCTTTCCATGAGGAATAGCAATACCACCGCCAATGCCTGTTGTACCAACTTTTTCTCTGGTTAATAACGCTTCAAATACCGTATTTTCAGGTAATTCCAATTCAACGGCAGCCAGCTCACTAATAATTTCTAAAGCTCTTTTTTTACTGGTGCACACAATATTATTACGTGTACAGGCTGATGATAAAACAACGTTTAACTGGATTTCTATATCACTATTCATTTTATTGTTCACTTAGGACTACAAAACCAGATGGTGTACCCACCATCTGGTTTGAAACATTATCCGGCTAATTAATAAGCCGCATCAATGTATTAATGTTGTCTCAGTTTTTCTTTATGTTTGGTTAATTGGCGCGACAGCTTGTCTACGAGTATATCTATAGCAGCGTACATATCGTTTTCTTCCGCTGAGGCGTGGAGATCCGCTCCATTGACTTGCACGGTTGCTTCCGCAATTTGTTGAACTTTTTCAACTTTCAAGACAACTTGGATACCATTAATGCGATCAAACAATTGTTCCAATTTTTTGAGTTTTTTCTCAACAGTCTCGCGCAATGCAGGAGTAAGTTCAATATTGTGTCCAGTAATCTGAAATTCCATACAATCTTCCTTATTTTATCAATTAAACCAGCTGTTTACGCTGATTAGAGGGCGGAATGGATAACGATTCTCGATACTTAGCAACAGTTCTGCGAGCGACTTGAATGCCTTGTTCAGCCAGCATACTCGTCAATTTACTGTCACTCAATGGTTTTGCTGGGTTTTCAGCGGCAACCAGTTTTTTCACCAATGCTCGAATTGCGGTTGAGGAGGCTTCGCCACCTGTGTCCGTATTAACATGGCTGGAGAAAAAATATTTCAACTCAAAAATGCCTCGTGGGCTATGGAGAAACTTTTGAGTTGTCACTCGTGAGATAGTTGATTCATGCATGTCCACTTGATAGGCGATATCGGCCAATATCATTGGCTTCATGTACTCCTCTCCCAGCTCAAAGAATTCTTGTTGCTGTTCTACAATACAAGTCGCAACTTTTAATAGCGTTTCGTGGCGGCTCTCAAGGCTTTTAATCAACCATTTTGCATCTTGCAGATGACTCCGAATATATTGAGAATCATCTTCATTTGCTGAATTATGTAACATCGAAGCATAATGGTTATTAATACTTAGTTTAGGGATGCTATCTGTATTTAACTCAACTTGCCAGTGCCCTGCGATTTTTTTCACTAAAACATCAGGAATGACGTATTCCGATTCCCCGGTATTGATAGATTGGCCTGGCTTTGGATTTAACGTTAAAATCAGGTCTATCGCGGTTTTGAGTGCATCTTCTTTTAAGCGAGTTAATTTAGCTAACTGGCGAAAATCACGGTTAGCCAGTAAATCAATATGGTTACTAATAATGAGCTTTGCATCTTGTAGCCCATCAGTTTGCGCAGGGTAGAGTGACAATTGAATTAATAGACACTCTTTTAAGTCTTGTGCTGCGACACCCAGTGGGTCGAAATGCTGAATACGTTTGAGAACAGCAATGACTTCCTCAATACTAATCTCTGGGTTATCAATCCCTTCATGTATATCAGAAATTGCGGTTGTCAGATAACCGGAATCATCTATTGAATCAATAATAGCGGTGGCAATTGCCTTGTCCGTATCAGTAAAAGGGGTCAGCTCAGCTTGCCACGTCAGGTAATCTTGCAATGTTTGCGTTGTCTCACCTTGATAAACAGGGAGTTCATCAAAACTATAATCGTTACTGGTCCCTGACGGCGTGCCTGCCGTATATATTTCATCCCAATCCGCATCTAAAGGGAGCTCATCTGGCATATCTTGGTTTTCGAGAGCATCTTTGGTATCGAGCTCACTGGTATCGGCACTTTCATTTAGTGAATCAAGAGATTCGGACTCGGAATTTAACTCTTCTTGCTCAAGAAGTGGGTTAGTTTCCAAGGCAAGTTGAATTTCTTGCTGAAGCTCAAGCGTAGACAGCTGCAACAAGCGGATGGCTTGCTGCAATTGAGGGGTCATTGCAAGTTGTTGACTGACTCTAAGCTGCAAACTTTGCTTCATGAATCTGTTTTATTCTCCCTAAAAAATAACGACATACTAAGTTTATAACCGGAAACCTTCACCCAAGTATACACGTTTCACTTGTTCGTTCTCTAAGATCATGGTTGGTGACCCATGAGCAATTAAGTGTCCTTGGCTAACAATATAGGCTCTTTCGCACACATCTAAGGTTTCCCGCACGTTATGGTCGGTGATTAAAACGCCGAGGCCATAATCCCTTAAGTGCTGAATGATTTTTTTGATATCTAAGACGGAAATAGGGTCAACACCCGCAAAAGGTTCGTCTAATAAAATAAATTTTGGGTTAGCGGCAAGTGCTCTAGCAATTTCAACACGGCGACGTTCTCCACCGGATAGAGATTGCCCCATGCTGTCTCGAAGATGGGTAATACTAAATTCTTCCATCAGTTCCTCAGCACGATCTTTACGTTGCTGAGAATTTAAATCTTCACGAATTTCTAATACAGCCATTAGGTTATCATAAACACTGAGACGACGGAAAATGGAGGCTTCTTGAGGAAGATAGCCTATTCCACGGCGTGCACGCTCATGCAACGGTAGAAGGCTGATATCTTCACCATCAATCATAATTTTGCCAGCATCCCGCTGAACAATACCCACAACCATATAAAAAGTCGTTGTTTTACCGGCCCCGTTTGGTCCCAACAAGCCAACGATTTCACCTGATTTAACTTCCAGGCTGACATCTTCAACGACCTTACGTTTTTTATAGGCTTTAGCTAGATTTTCAGCGGTTAGTGTCGCCATAACAGTTATTTACTCTTACTTGCTGATGAATTTTTATTTGCTGCAGGGCCTTTTTCTTGCAATTGCGCTGGCAGTATTACGGTAGTGACGCGTTTGCCTTTATCACTAAATGCTTCCATTTGTTGCGTTGGCACAATATAGGTAATTTTGTCACCCTGAATATTGCTGTCTAATTGCTCAAGATAGGCATTGCCTGTTAAGGTGACGAGCTGTTTATCGACCTCATAACGGGCTTTGCTGGCATGGCCTTTAATTGGCTTGCCATCATCCTGTAATTGGTAAAAAGTAACTGGGGTACCAAAGGCCTCAATCACAATTTTATCCGAGTCACTACTTGGACGTGTTACAACCACTTTATTGGCTCTGATATCAATAGAACCTTGTTTTATAACAACATCATCAGTAAAGGTGGTGACGTTTTTTTCTAAATCAAGAGATTGTTTGACCGAATTAATCGTCATTGGCTGCTGCGTATCACTTTTTAATGCCATCGCAGGTAGGCTAAGAGCAAAAATTGCACTGGCAACAGCTCCTTGAATAAAACGTTTCTTAGTTACTTGATTCATTTTAATGCTCTTCTGGTTGTAACACATAATGAGTTTTTACATCTTCGATTAATTCAGCCGTTCTTGTACGAAGGTTTCCCTTCATTTTCATACCAGTAGAATTGAGACCTTGTCCAATAATGGTCACTTTATCATCAGATGAAACGTCTTGTGTTGTCAAATTGACAACTGCACTCTCAGTTGTAATTCGTTGGATCTGCGAGTCTTTAGTTAAACTATCAACTTGAACATCGCTGTATAAATAGAGAATTCTATCGTTCGTTAACCTTGCTTTGAAAGCCTTAACCGTCCAGGTAGGTTCACCTGCTTCGTTATAAGTGGTAAGAACCGGTTTCGAAAACCACGTGATTTTTCCTTCAGTGTAGTTATCTATTTTATCTGAAACGAGTTTATACGCTAAATTACCCGTTGGATTATAGACAAAAGTCACTGAATCATCAGTTTGATAATTAGGTTGCCCATCATTAATTACTTTATCCTCTGCGCTGTCGGAATCATTACCTGCTAAATTCCAACCGATAAGCCCTAATACCACTAAGGATAAAATAATGATTAACCACTTCTTCGCATTGCTCATGAATTCAATCTATTCGTTATATTGATAAACCTTTTGCTTCTTCTAGTTTGTCTTGAGAAAGCAAAATAAGGTCACAAAGTTCGCGGACTGCCCCTTTTCCGCCGCCAATACGGGTCACATAATCCGCTTTCGGTAATAGCAAAGGGTGGGCATCAGCAACGGCGACGGATAAGCCGACTTTGGCCATAACAGGCCAGTCAATCAGGTCGTCCCCAATATAAGCTATTTCTTCATCTGATAATTGTAGTGTATCTAACAGTTCGTGATACGCCAAAAGCTTATCGCTTTGCCCTTGGTAAAGATATGTAATCCCTAATGTTTGGGCTCTATCTTCAAGAAGCTTCGCTTTTCTTCCTGTAATGATGGCGACTTCAATACCGGACGTTAATAAGCAACGTATTCCATAGCCGTCACGGACATTAAAGGCTTTGAGTTCTTCGCCATTATTTCCCATATAGACCAAACCATCGGACATGACACCATCAACATCGCAGATCAGTAATTTGATTTTTTCTGCTTTGATTAAAACAGTATCGGCGACAGGGCCATAGCAGGTTTCCAAAAAGGTAGACGTCATGGTATTTCCTTATGTTATACAACACCTGCTTGTAGCAGGTCATGCATATGTAATACACCAACTAATTTGTTATCATTTGCGACCAGTAACGAAGTCACGTGTCGAGATTGCATTAAGTTGAGCGCTTCGACTGCTAACATGGTTGGCGATACTCGTATTCCACCGGGTGTCATTAAATCAGCAATTTTAGCGTTATTCAGGTCGATACCCATATCAAAGATACGGCGTAAATCCCCATCAGTGAAAATACCTTCAATATTCATGTCATCATCACAAATGACCGTCATCCCCAGTTTTTTGCGGGTAATCTCCACGAGAGCCTCACGTAAAGACGCGCTTTTAGGAATATGGGGGATATCATCACCCGTATTCATTAAATCACGAACGAGGAGTAAAAGTTTGCGCCCAAGTGCGCCACCTGGATGCGAAAGCGCAAAATCATTCGCCGTGAAACCGCGTGCAGTTAATAAGGCAATCGCTAATGCATCCCCCATCACAAGCGTCGCAGTTGTACTTGTGGTAGGTGCAAGCCCTAAAGGGCAGGCTTCTTGAGGCACCTTGATGCACAAATGCACATCAGCATATTTCCCCATATTACTATCAGGGTTATTAGTCATGCAGATTAAGGGAACCTTAATTCTTTTTAAAACAGGAAGCAGGGCCAAAATTTCCCCTGACTCCCCTGAATTCGAAATGGCTAACACAACATCTTTATGCGTAATCATCCCAAGGTCACCGTGGCTAGCTTCTCCTGGGTGAACAAAAAATGATGGCGTACCTGTGCTCGCTAGTGTGGCTGCAATTTTACGACCAATATGCCCCGATTTCCCCATTCCCATTACGACGACTTTGCCTTCACAGTTAAAAATAAGCTGGCAAGCGCGGTCAAAATCAGTATTGATATATTGTTCGAGGTTTTTTAGACCTTCGTGTTCGATATGGAGAACTTCTTTACCTACTTTCTGAAAATCGAAGTTTGACATTTCTAGTTCCATGCGTAGCTTTCAAGTTAATGGGATTAGCGAAATCAAATTGTATAACGAATACTTGGTATCAGTAAGTATTTTGTCAGTTAAGCTATTTTTAATGTTAGCTTTAGACTTTATAAGTATTTTTGGCACTTCGGTGTAGAATTTAATCTGTATTAGAGGGTTTCATTAGCACCTTGAACCAAAAATAGATATGCAAATTCGCGTATCCTCAGCTAGGTAAATTATAGCATTCTAAGAGCTATCTGCTGTTAATCGCGAAAGCTTTTGCTGACTATAAAGAAATTATATTGTTTTTTCTCTGTATTATTTAGGTAAAAACAAAGTTGTAATACTAAAAGTCATATTTTCGACGCTATAATACTATAAATTCTATTTTGTTGTGATATTTGACGATTTTCAGTTTATCTTTCGGTAACATCTGAAGGGATAAAAATGTTTACGCGTGGTGTATAACGAGTTATTTAACAATGCAAGCACAGACAGACAACTTAATTGAAGTACGGAACATGTCCTTTACTCGAGGAGATCGGAAAATATTTGAAAATATTAATCTGACTGTTCCTCGTGGGAAAATTACGGCAATTATGGGGCCGTCAGGGATCGGTAAAACCACATTACTGCGCTTGATTGGTGGGCAATTACGGCCAAATGAAGGTGAAATTTGGTTTGATGGTGACAATATTCCGGCTCTATCACGCTCAAAACTGTATCAGTCTCGTAAAAAGATGAGCATGCTGTTCCAGTCTGGAGCACTATTCACAGACATGGACGTATTCAATAATGTGGCTTTCCCGCTGCGTGAGCACACTAACCTGCCTGAATCGCTGATCCATACGACGGTGATGATGAAATTAGAGGCGGTTGGCTTGCGAGGCGCTGCCAAATTAATGCCATCTGAATTATCGGGTGGTATGGCTAGGCGGGCCGCTTTAGCGCGAGCTATCGCTCTAGACCCAAATTTAATCATGTTTGATGAGCCTTTTGTTGGTCAAGATCCGATTACTATGGGTGTTTTGGTTAAATTGATTGATGAGCTTAATCAGGCGCTGGGTGTCACCTGTGTCGTGGTTTCCCATGATGTTCCAGAGGTATTGAGCATCGCAGATAATGCTTATATTGTTGCGCAGCAGCATGTCATTGCTCAGGGAACGGGTGAAGAATTGCGTGAAAACCAAGACCCTCGTGTGCGACAATTCCTTGATGGTATTGCGGATGGGCCTGTTCCATTCCGTTTTCCCGCCAATGATTATCTAGCTGATTTATTAGGGTAAAATAAGATGATAATAAAGGCGATTGCAGCCTTCGGACGCCGATGGATTGATATATTTTCCGCGTTTGGTCGAGCAGGCTACATGCTGTTTCGCGCCTTACTTGGCAAACCAGAGTTTCGTAAACAATGGCCATTATTGATGAAGCAATTGTACGCCATTGGTGTGCAGTCATTGCTGATCGTTGCCGTCTCAGGGTTATTTATTGGGATGGTTTTAGGGTTACAAGGTTACTTGGTTCTCACGACGTTTAGTGCTGAAGCTAGCTTAGGTATGATGGTGGCGCTTTCACTATTGCGTGAACTCGGCCCCGTTGTGACTGCGTTGTTGTTTGCCGGACGAGCGGGTTCTGCGTTAACCGCGGAAATTGGCTTAATGAAAGCCACTGAACAGATTTCTAGCCTTGAAATGATGGCCGTTGACCCTCTCAGGCGAGTCATTGCCCCACGTTTTTGGGCCGGTTTTATTAGTATGCCATTGTTATCTCTGATTTTTGTTGCTGTCGGTATTTTAGGCGGTGCATTAGTTGGGGTTGACTGGAAGGGTATTGATGAAGGCTTTTTCTGGGCTTCAATGCAATCTTCCATTGATTGGCGGTTAGATTTAGTCAACTGTGTGATTAAAAGCTTAGTCTTTGCCATCACGGTTACTTGGATCGCATTATTTAATGGCTATGATGCCATCCCAACTTCGGAAGGGATAAGCCAAGCTACAACAAGAACCGTTGTGCATGCGTCATTGTCTGTTTTAGGACTGGATTTCGTACTTACCGCACTGATGTTTGGGAACTAAGTCATGCAAAGTAAAAAAAGTGAAATATGGGTTGGTTGTTTTATGTTGTTGGCGATTGCCGCAATTATCTTTTTGTGTTTAAAAGTCGCTGATTTAAAATCGATAGGAAGCCAATCCACCTATCAAATATCAGCATCTTTTGAAAATATTGGTGGCTTAAAAGAAGGCTCTCCAATCAAAGTGGGCGGTGTGGTGATTGGTCGAGTTGCCAGTATCACATTAGATAAAAAAAATTATGTTCCTGAAGTGAAAATTGATTTATTGAGTGAATACGACAATATCCCTGATTCAAGTTCACTGTCAATTCGCACATCAGGTTTGTTGGGTGAACAGTATATTGCGATGAATATCGGCCCAGATGACGAAGAATTAGGTATCGCAATCTTAAAAAATGGCGGACGCCTTGAAGATACAAAGCCCGCGATGGTATTAGAAGACTTAATTGGCCAGTTTTTATATAAAAGTGGTGATAGCCAAGGTGCAGAGCCAGAGTCAACTGCACAGTAATTTGATGCTCCCTTTGAAGAATAAAGGAATGAATTATGTTTAAACGTTTAATGATGGTTGCTATGTTGGCCATTGCGCCATTTGCCATGGCAGTAGACCAAACCAACCCTTATAAGTTAATGGATGAAGCGGCGGCGAAAACGTTTAACCGCTTGAAATCAGAGCAACCCAAAATTAAGCAAGACCCCGAGTATCTCAGAACAATTGTTCGTGAGGAATTACTACCTTATGTACAAGTTAAATATGCAGGGGCTTTGGTGCTAGGAACCTATTATAAAGGGGCTACCCCTGCCCAGCGCGAGGCTTACTTCAAAGCGTTTGAAGATTACCTTGAGCAAGTTTATGGCCAAGCATTGGCTATGTATCATGGCCAAACGTATCAAATTGCTCCAGAGCAACCTCTGGGTGATAAAAACATTGTGGCTATCCGTGTAACGATTATTGATACTAACGGCCGTCCTCCTGTACGTTTAGATTTTCAATGGCGCAAAAATAGCAAAACAGGTTATTGGCAAGCTTACGACATGATTGCAGAAGGTGTAAGCATGATCACAACTAAGCAAAATGAATGGGGTGATATTCTACGTAAACAGGGTGTCGATGGCTTAACAAAACAGTTAGAAATCAGTGCAAAAGCGCCAATTACTTTAGAAGAGACAAAGTAATATGAGTCAGTTGTTAGCATGGGAAGTCAATGAAACAACACTGTATCTCACTGGGACATTAGACCGTGATTCGTTAATGTCGTTTTGGGATAAAAAAAATTCATCACTGGAACAGGTTGAAAATATAGATGTTTCTGGTCTTAAGCACGTGGACTCAACTGGGTTAGCGATGCTAGTTCGCTTAAAAAGTGAATTCCAAGCTAAAAACCGTTCACTGAATATTACCGGTGTTAGCGATAACTTAAATACATTGATTGAACTGTATGGGGTTCAAGCGATTATCCTCAATTAGGTTAAACATCCGAAATTGGGTCAAGTTATGTAAAAATAAGCGCCTCTATGTGCTTTTCGGCACAAGAGGCGTTTTCTTTGGTTTAAGTGTTGGGCCTAATCCTTTAGGATAGAGGATTAAGCTCTAAGTATTCTTATTGGGATGCTTCTGTACGCTATGCATGCAATTTTCACTATTTAGAGTAAAATTATAAATCACAAATAATTAATAAATTGAGTCATTATGGATACCAACGAAATTAAGCAAGTATTGATGGAAAAACTGTCTCTGAATGAGGCTATTGTTACTGGTGATGGTAGCCACTTTCAGGTTATTGCTGTCGGTGACATGTTTGACGGTATGAGCCGTGTTAAGCAACAGCAAGCAATTTATGCGCCTTTAATGGAGTATATTGCGGATAACCGCATTCATGCTCTGTCTATTAAAGCGTACACCCCTGCGCAATGGGAGCGCGATCGTAAACTTAGTGGCTTTTGATTTCAAAACCTAAGCGAACAGACTGTAAAATTCGACATACGAGAATACTTTAATGGATAAGTTTTTAGTTAAAGGACCAACCCGATTACAGGGTGAGGTCACTATATCTGGCGCAAAAAATGCGGCATTACCAATCCTGTTCGCTGCTCTGTTGGCTGAAGAGCCGGTAGAAATACAGAATGTCCCTCACTTGAGGGACATTGACACAACAATTAAATTATTGAATCAACTAGGTACAAAAGTAAAACGCAATGGCTCAGTTTACGTCGATGCAAGCACTGTAACGACATACTGTGCGCCTTATGACCTCGTTAAAACTATGCGTGCATCTATTTGGGCTTTGGCGCCATTGGTTGCTCGTTTTGGTCATGGTGAAGTTTCTTTACCTGGCGGCTGTGCTATTGGTGCTCGTCCTGTTGATTTACATATCTCTGGTTTAGAACAATTAGGCGCCAACATTGTTCTGGAAGATGGTTATGTGAAAGCGACAGTCGATGGGCGTTTGAAAGGTGCGGATATCGTAATGGATAAAGTCAGTGTGGGTGCGACTGTCTCTATTATGACAGCTGCAACGCTAGCTGAAGGCACAACAACGATTGAGAATGCAGCACGTGAACCTGAAATTGAAGACACCGCCAACTTCTTAAATACTCTTGGCGCAAAAATTACAGGCGCAGGTACTGACCGTATTGTTATAGATGGTGTTGAACGTTTAGGTGGGGGAGTTTATAAAGTACTGCCTGACCGTATTGAAACGGGAACATTTTTAATTGCTGCAGCGGTTTCACGCGGCAAAGTCATCTGCCGCAATGCACGTCCAGATACACTCGATGCAGTGTTAGCTAAACTACGTGAAGCAGGGGCTAAGATTGAAATCGGTGATGACTGGATTAGCTTAGATATGGAAGGTCAGCGTCCAAAAGCAGTGACATTACGTACAGCACCACATCCAGGGTTCCCAACGGATATGCAAGCACAGTTTAGTTTACTTAATCTTGTTGCTGATGGGGCTGGTATGATCACCGAAACGATTTTTGAAAACCGTTTTATGCATATCCCTGAGCTAATCCGTATGGGCGCTCACGCTGAAATTGAAAGTAATACTGTGTTATGTCACGGCGTTGAAAAATTAACCAGTGCACAAGTGATGGCAACAGATTTACGTGCTTCTGCAAGTTTAGTTATTGCTGGCTGTATTGCTGAAGGGACAACAACCGTTGACCGTATTTATCATATTGACCGTGGTTATGAGCATATCGAAGATAAACTACGTGGCTTAGGTGCAGACATTCAGCGCGTGCATTCAGATGATTAATGCTTTGATGAGGTGAATAGGCGCTGGCTTCATTCATCCATTTTTGGTAAATCAAAAAAGGTTGTTCGATATTGAACAACCTTTTTTACGAAAGACCGTTTAAAAATGATTATCCTGCCTGCTCATCAGGAATTTCTTCGATAATCACATCAATATTTTTAATTTCGCCATCTCGTAAAATCTGTACTGCGGTTTTGCTTCCAGGGCGGATTTCTGCGACTAAGTCCATGGTTTCTGCGGCTGAAATGGCCGGTTTGCCATCAACGGATAAAATGATATCCCCTTGCAATATCCCCGCTTTGGCTGCTGGCCCGCCCGGGGCAACCTGGAAAACGCGTAATCCTTGTATTTGATTAATATTATTATGATTTGATCTTATTTGAGGCAATTCGCGTGCTGTAATACCAATATAACCACGGATAACTCGACCATCACGAATCAGTTTATCCATGATCTTAGTGGCAAGGGCGGTGGGAATGGCAAAGCTTAAACCTTCAGAGCTAATGCCTTGACCTGCAGTGAAAGAAAGTGTGTTGATACCAACTAACTCGCCTTCGGTATTAATTAATGCCCCGCCAGAGTTACCCGAGTTGATTGAGGCATCTGTTTGCAGGAAATTTTGCCGGCGAGTCGAGCTTAGCCCTACGCGACCAGTTGCACTGATAATCCCTTGAGTAACGGTTTGACCTATATTGTAAGGGTTACCGATTGCAAGTACGACATCACCAACATGAGTGACGCGTTGTGTATTAATTGGAATGACAGGTAGGTTATCAGCGTCAATTCTCAGTACAGCGAGATCTGTTAATGGATCAGAACCAACCAGTAGGGCATCAAAAATAGCACCATCTTGTAAAGCCACTAAGATTTGGTCTGGGTTATCAACAACATGTTTATTGGTGATAATGTAGCCATTTTGGCTCATGATCACACCTGAACCGAGGGATTTTAATTCACGTCCTGACTGGGAAAAACTCCCTTTTGAGCTGCTGTAAACATAGACTACTGCAGGTGCAGCACGGCGTACAGCTTTGTTATAACTGACGGGTTCACTGTTTGTTTTACCATATAGTAAATCGGCTAAACCTTGAGGGCGCAAAGAAGGAACCGCAACGATAATAATCAATGCAGTCAACAGGCCAAGCATGACAGATAAAGTTAGCTTTTTCACCATAGGATATAAAATATTGAGTTATCGCTTAAACATGTTCTGAGCATAACACAAAAAAACGGGCACAGCAGAGTGATACTGTACCCGTTTATTGATTTTCAGAGGGTTTTTGATGAATTAATTTCTCATCAGTAAATATAAAGTTTCGCCATCACGTAATACTTTCATTGCTAACACCGGAGGTTTAGCGTCGATAATCTTACGGAATTGTTCAATAGTCTCAACACGAGCGTCATTGACACCAAAGATTAAATCACCTTTTACGAGGCCAATGGCTGCGGCTGGCGATTTTGGCGCTACGCTGTCTACTTGTACACCTTTAGTGTTGCTAACGGTTGCATTAGAAATTGTTGCACCTAATAACGATTCACTCAGTTTTTCTGCTTTTGTTGTTGAGCCTTCGTCGTTCTCCAGAACCACTTTGACTTCCATCGGTTTGCCTGAGCGAATTAAACCAATCGTGATCTCTTTACCGATTTGGCTGGTACCGATTTTGGCTCTTAGCTCTGCAAAGCTATTAATGCGTTTACCATCAACAGAAACTAAAACATCACCGGATTTAATACCCGCTTTAGCCGCCGATGATTTAGGTAAAACTTCACTCACGAAAGCACCGCGCTGTGCATCAATATTAAATGCTTTAGCGATATCGGAGCTCATTTCAGTACCTTTTATACCTAAGATCCCGCGTTTGACTTCACCATGCTTAATTAACTGCTCGCTCAGGTTTTTAGCCATATTACTTGGGATCGCAAAACCGATACCGATATTGCCGCCACCTGGTGCCAAAATAGCGGTATTAATACCGATTAATTCACCATTTAAGTTAACGAGTGCACCACCAGAGTTACCACGGTTAATGGAAGCATCGGTTTGGATAAAGTTTTCTAACCCTTCAAGGTTTAAGCCGCTACGGCCTAATGCTGAGATAATTCCTGATGTGGCTGTTTGACCTAGGCCAAATGGGTTACCCACCGCGACAGCGAAGTCGCCAACGCGTAATTTGTCAGAGTCTGCAATACTAACAGCCGTTAAATTTTTGATATCTTTTGCATTGCTTATTTTCAATAAGGCGATATCTGTTTGTGGGTCTTTACCAATTAAGTTAACTGTAATTTCTCGACCATCATTTAATTGAATTTGAATTTTGTCAGCGCCATCAATGACATGGTTGTTAGTTAAAATATAACCTTGCTGGGCGTCAATAATGACACCAGAACCTAAGCCTTCAAATGGACGCACGCTTTGTTGTTGCTGTGGTATATTTGGGCCAAAAAAGAATTTAAGTTCTTCTGGAATTTGTTGGCTCTGTACGCGGGTACCAGACACATGAATATTCACTACAGCAGGCAATACTTTTTCAAGCATAGGGGCCAAGCTAGGCATGTTCTGGCTTTGGGCTGTAGCAGGTAAAGTGGCGGGCAATGCTGCACTGCTAACCGCAGGAATAGCCGCTAAAGATAACCCTAAACTCATTGCTACTGCGGTAAGAAAAAAGTTTTTTCTTTTCATAATTCAGTCGATTCTCTCAAGAATAAATTATTAACTCACTGTGAATGCAACTTAGAAGAAACACAATGCGTTGATATAATATTGGTTGGTATCAGATTCAATTTTACTGATGACTATGACTACCGATTATGCGCAAAAGTTCCCATGACGGGTAGCGAATATCTACTCTTTTACATCTATTTACACGTGCTTTAAGTGAAACTTTAATTTCTATACAGTAGATAAATGAATTGTTAAATTGTATTTGGATGGAAATCTTGTTCAGAATTATTAAATAAAAATTTAATAATGAAAGACACACAGAAAGTGATTAAATTTAGTGTGTTTTATAGTGAATCACCAGTAAAAGGTGCTTACTGGTGATAAAAGATAAAAATTTACTTTTCTTTCTCTTCGATAGGGCGGAAAAGACCCGAAGCACCATCTGAGTAATCTCTTGGTGGCATCTTAACCGGCGCTTGGTCGTTATCTGCTTCAGATTCGGTTAAACGATAGTTAAATGGGTTGTCTTGCTCTGGCATATCAGGCATTAATTCAGACGAACTTTGTGCCATGTGTTGGTAAAGCTGGCGGTAATCGCGTGCCATTTTATCCAATAATTCTGCGCTACGGGCAAAATGGCTAACAAGTTCTTTACGGTACTCTTCGAGTTCAGTACTTTTTTTGTCTAGCTCAGCTTGCGCTGTTTTTTGTTGGCGAAGCTTTGGGTTGCCATAGCGCACAACTAATGCACCGATGATAAAACCCACAATCAATCCGATTAATGCATACTCCCAGGTCATGCTGACTCCTTCATTACTTCAATGTTCACAGATTCAATGTTCGCAGAAATTAGTGTTGTTACCGTTACTATACCTTAAATAATTCAAGTTGCATGTAAGCGTCAAGTAAAGCGTCTTAACATATTGCCATCTGACGAGTTAAGTGATGAAAAAATCTACAAGCCTTGAAGTCGATAGGTTTAATTAGCCAACAACTTATTAAGAGTGGAATCTTAAATCGAATTTCCTTACTCTATATAGCGCTCGTTAACCGAAAGTTAAATGATAACTGAATCTGGTTATAATAAAGGCAGTGTATATCAAATAACGGTAAAAAAACCGAAAAATTTTTAAGGATTATTCAGTTAATGTCGCCGATGACCCCTACAATGCGTTATCAACAAGCGCTTGCTGATGGCAACTATCAGCCAGATGACGTACAAAAGCTTGCTGTGGAACGCTTGGATAAAATATATCAGCAGCTTGTTGATGCCAATTTTTCCACTTTACAAGATAAGCCTTCAGGTTTAAAGCAACGCTTTAGTCGTCTTTTAGGCAAAACGTCAACAGCGCCGATTATTCCCGTACAAGGACTATATATGTGGGGCGGCGTTGGTCGTGGGAAGACTTGGCTAATGGATATGTTTTACGAAAGTTTGCCAGGTACTCGTAAACTTCGCTTGCATTTTCATCGGTTTATGAAAAAAGTACAAGAAGATTTGATGGCGTTGCAAGGCCAAGAGAACCCGCTAGATATTATTGCAGATGAGTTTAAAAAACAAACGGATGTGTTGTGTTTTGATGAGTTTTTTGTGTCGGATATTACCGACGCTATGATCCTTGGCACTTTGCTCGAAGGGCTCTTTGCTCGCGGGATCACACTGGTCGCAACTTCAAATATCCCCCCTGATAATCTCTACCGTAACGGTTTGCAGCGAGCGCGTTTCTTACCTGCTATTGAGCAAATTAAAAAATACTGTGATGTGATGAATGTCGATGCAGGCATTGATTACCGCTTAAGGACCTTAACTCAAGCACATCTTTTTTTATCTCCGATTAATTCTCAAAATCGCCAGCATTTGGATGAAATTTTCATTAAATTGGCTGGTAAGAAAGGAGAGCAACATCCCGTTTTAGAGGTTAATCATCGTAAGATGCAAGCCATTCATGCAGCGGAAGGGGTATTAGCCATCGAGTTTAAAGTGTTGTGTGAAGAGCCTCGTAGCCAAAATGATTATATTTATCTATCAAATTGCTACCACACCGTGTTGTTGTACAATGTCCCCGTGATGGGAACAATAGATGAAAACCCAGCACGTCGTTTTTTGGCATTAATTGATGAGTTTTACGAACGAAAAGTTAAATTAGTTATTAACGCGGAAGTGCCAATGGAGTCGCTTTATCAAGGGCAACTTTTGGCTTTTGAGTACCAGCGTTGCTTGTCTCGATTGCAAGAAATGCAAAGTGAAGAGTACTTGAAAATACCGCATCTAACTTAAAGTGAGTAATCAAACAGGGTTGTTAGCAAAAAGTCACCTGGATTGCATGATTTAAGTACAAAGTGCGATGTTTATTCGAACAAACGTAAAAAAAATGCATTTGGGGTCGATTTTTGTTTCTGACTTCTCTATAATCTTGCGACCCCACGTTACAGCGTTGTTTTTTATTTCCCAAAAAATAACGCATAAATGCCAGTTAGGCTGCTCGAAGGGGTAGGTTTACTGGACAAAGAGTCGTGTGAACCTCAGAAAGCTTATGAACATGAGTGTTCACCAACGTGTAACTTCAATATTGGGTAAGTTTTAATGAAAACTTTTACAGCTAAACCAGAGACCGTAAAACGCGACTGGTACGTTGTTGATGCAGATGGCAAAACTTTAGGCCGTCTTGCAACTGAAATTGCTAGCCGTCTGCGCGGTAAGCATAAAGCGGAATACACTCCGCACGTGGATACTGGTGATTACATCATCGTTCTGAATGCAGAAAAAATTGCTGTTACCGGCAATAAACGCGAAGACAAAATCTACTATCGCCACACTGGCCATGTAGGTGGAATCAAGCAAGCAACTTTCGAAGAAATGATTGCTCGCAGTCCTGAGCGTGTGCTTGAAATCGCGGTTAAAGGCATGTTGCCAAAAGGACCTCTGGGTCGTGCAATGTACCGTAAACTGAAAGTTTACGCAGGTAATGAGCACAACCACGCGGCTCAACAACCGCAAGTTCTTGACATTTAATCGGGATTATAGCAATGGCTGAAAATCAATACTACGGCACTGGTCGCCGCAAAAGCTCATCTGCTCGTGTCTTTATTAAGCCGGGTAGCGGTAACATCACAATCAATCAACGTACACTGGAACAATACTTTGGTCGCGAAACTGCGCGCATGGTCGTTCGTCAGCCGTTAGAATTGGTTGAAATGTTGGAAAAATTGGATCTGTACATCACTGTTAAAGGTGGTGGTATTTCAGGTCAGGCAGGCGCAATCCGTCACGGTATTACTCGTGCACTGATGGCTTATGATGAGACTCTTCGTTCTGATCTGCGTAAAGCTGGTTTCGTTACCCGTGATGCGCGTTCTGTTGAACGTAAAAAAGTGGGTCTGCGCAAAGCACGTCGTCGTCCACAGTTCTCCAAACGTTAATTTATTACCCTTTGGGTATAAAATTGATGAAAAAACCCGTCTTAGTGGCGGGTTTTTTATTGTCTATTGTTTTACTTACATTTTTATTCTAAATGATAGAATAACGGCGTTGAATCATGATGCTTTATATAAGAACGAATATATAATTTAAAGAGAAAATAATAATCTAAAATTAAACGTAATTATGAGTTAACAGTATTCGTATATTTTTTATGAATATAGCTCAAACTATAGAGTCAACTTTAAGGTTTTTGTTCTTTTATTTTTGTTTTTGTGTTGGTTAAATTCTGGGTTTCTTCTTTTTCTTTATTTTTTATGAAATAAATCGATGATTTTCTCTAGGTAGCCCCCCTAAGTTGTACAAAATCTGTTAGAATATGTCCCTGTTTTTTTATTTCACATTTCTCGCCTTTACTGTGCGGGAGGGTTGTGTTGACTTTCAATATGGATAAATGAAAGTTAAACACAGGGGATTTTAAAATGGGTAATGGGTAATTAAAAATTAATTACATTTCGTCCATTTTGTATTTTGGAGGTTTTAATGGCTGTCGCTCCTAATAAACGTTCGGTAATGACATTGTTCTCTGGCCCTACTGACATTTTTAGCCATCAGGTACGTATCGTTTTGGCTGAAAAAGGGGTAAGTGTTGAAATTGAACATGTCGAACCCGGTCATCTGCCTCAGGATCTGATTGATCTCAACCCATATCAGAGCGTTCCAACATTAGTTGACCGTGATCTGACTCTCTATGACCCACACATTATCATGGAATACCTTGATGAGCGTTTTCCTCATCCACCATTAATGCCAGTTTACCCTGTTGCACGTGGTACTAGCCGCCAATTGATGCACCGTATTCAAAATGATTGGTATTCATTAATGGGTAAAATAGAGAATGGTAGTGCGCAAGAAGCCGCAAATGCCCGTCGTCAGCTGTCTGAAGAACTGATCGCTGTTTCTCCTGTTTTTGCTGAAATGGAATTCTTCATGAGTGATGAATTCAGTTTAGTTGATTGCTATTTAGCGCCGCTATTATGGCGTTTACCCGTACTTGGTATTGAATTGAACCCATCTAGCAGCAAATACTTGCAGTTATATATGCAGCGTGTGTTTGCTCGTGACGCATTCTTAGCATCGTTGACTGAATCTGAGCGCGAAATGCGTTTGTCTACAAGAGGCTAAAAGAATGATGGAAATGACAGCAATGTCACCACGTCGCCCTTATTTGTTACGTGCCCACTACGAGTGGTTACTTGATAACGATATGACTCCGCATTTGGTGGTTGATGTCACCGTTCCTGCTGTTAACGTTCCTATGGAGTTTGCCCGTGATGGGCAAATTGTGTTGAATGTTGCGCCAAGAGCTGTTGGTAATTTTGAAATAACCAATGATGAAGTGCGTTTTAATGCTCGTTTTGGTGGGATACCGCGTCAAGTTTATGTCCCTATGGCCGCAATTATGGCGGTATATGCACGTGAAAATGGTGCTGGAATGATGTTTGAGCCTGAAGCTGCCTATGATGCAGAATTATCTACAGGTTTTGAGAACGTTGAAGAACCTGAAGACAACATTACTTTAGTTCATGAAGCTGAATTTGTGGATGAAAATTCACATGAGCCGTCAGAGGATGAACCACCACGACCACCAAAGGGTAGGCCTTCTTTAAGAGTTGTAAAATAGCTCATTAGGCGGGTTAGTCGCAAATTAAAAACAGGGGGGACCCCCTCTGTTTTTATATACCTTCTATTTCATATAAATAGCTAACTAAACCCCTAGAAATAACAAAATACCTTCAGCAGCATTACGTCCATCAGCAATCGCAGTCACAACAAGATCTGAACCTCTTATTATATCCCCACCGGCAAACACTTTTTCATGGGAAGTTTGAAAAGGTATGGAACTATTACGGTTTGCCAAAATATGGCCATACTTATCACGCCTGACTAATGCGTTATCTAGCCAAGCTTGGTGGTGAGGTGTAAATCCATAAGCCACAATTACGGCATCGGCTTCTATAAAAAAGGTTGAATCATCAACGAGTTCTAATTGATGTCGACCATTTTCTAATTTGCCATTCTGTGTGCGAGTGGCGTAAACCCCTGTAAGCTGCTGTTGCTCATTAACGGCAAACTGGGTGACTTGCAAATTAAAATGGAACTGAGCGCCTTCATCTAATGCATTGGCAACTTCTTTTCGTGAGGCTGGTAGGCTTTGTTCATCTCTACGATAGAGACAACTAACTTGTTTCGCTCCTTGGCGAATGGCGCTACGGACACAATCCATCGCAGTATCTCCACCTCCTAATACGATAACGCTTTTTGAGTGTAAATTGATATAGGGCTCGTCATTAGGAATAGGAAGCTGCATTAAATAACGCGTATTTGCGATTAGATAGGGGAGTGATTCAAAAACGCCCTGAATCGATTTTTTAGGCAAGTTACCTCGAATAGCTTGGTAAGTACCAGTGCCAATAAAAATAGCGTCATAATTGCAAAGAAGCTCATCTAGAGAGATATCTGTACCTACCTCGGTGTTCAATTGAAACTGAATGCCCATTTCTGTAAATATTTCTCGTCGTTGGATCATCAGCTTCTTTTCTAACTTAAATGAGGGAATACCAAAGGTGAGTAATCCCCCTATTTCAGGGTGTTTATCATAAACGACGACATTTACACCATTTCGAATAAGTACATCCGCGCAAGAAAGACCTGCAGGACCTGCACCAACAATGGCGACACGCTTGTTCACTGCACGAATAGGGGAAGGCGTTGGGCGCCATCCCATCTCAAAGGCGGTATCATTAACATATCGTTCAATATGACCGATAGTGACGGAACCTGTTGTATCATGAAGTACACAGGCTAATTCGCAGAGTTTTTCTTGTGGGCAAACACGCCCACAGATTTCAGGTAAGCTATTGGTATGGTGGGATAATTCTGCCGCTTCAAGTATTTTGCCTTCGGCAGCAAGCTTGAGCCACTTTGATATTGGGTTATGTAACGGGCACTTCCATTCACAAAAAGGGCTACCACAAGATAGACAACGGCTCGCTTGCTGTTGTACATCAACGGCATTATCGGGCTCATAGATTTCAGTAAACGCTATTTTGCGGATTTCCAACGCTTTTTTGAGCGGTTCGCGACGTTGGTGACCGAAAATATTTGAATTCATGGTATTCCTTACTGGATTTTGTCTGATTTTACTTGAGATAGCTTGGGATTTTACTGTGATTTTAGCGGCCTTACTCAAGGAACAATAGTGCTATTATTTTGATTTTTATGTAATTGTGATTAAAAGTTATCCAAAATGAACTTTTACTTTATCTAATAGAAAGAAAATACCTGATTGTTTTTTATCATTAATCGTAAAAAATGGCTATTGAATGAGCGGGATCGACATTTCGAGTGAATAATCATCCGAAACTGCCTTGTTTGATATATGATTCAAAGAGAATTTAACTAAGGGGTGGTTATGAAAGTACTTCGCGGCCTTGCGCAATACTATGTCGATTTAATGATGAAGCTCGGTCTAGTGCGTTTTTCTCTGTTACTCGCAGCTGCACTGGTTGTTCTTGCCATGATAATGCAAATGGCAGTGACAATTTTTTTAAGGGGGCATGTAGATAGCCTCGACATGGTGGGGTCAATTTTCTTTGGGTTAATCATCACTCCATTAGCCGTCTACTTTTTGTCGGTGGTGGTTGAGCAACTTGAAGAATCTCGGCAGCGTTTATCGCGAATGGTTGATAAACTTGAAGTTATGCGAAAGCGTGATGCGGATTTAAACATTCAACTTCAGGGAAATATTGAACAACTTAACCTTGAAATCCTAGAACGAGAAAAGGCTGAGCGCGCTCACTTAGAGCTTCTTGAGCAATTAAAACAAGAAATGAAATACCGTGAGCAGACACAAATTGAACTTGAGCAGCAATCTGTATTACTTCGTTCATTCTTAGATGCCTCACCTGACCTAGTCTATTATCGCAACGAAAATAATGAGTTTTCGGGATGTAACCGAGCAATGGAACTGTTGACTGGGAAAAGTGAAAAACACTTAGTTGGGCTAACGCCATTAGATATTTATGATGTTGAAATTGCCTCCAAGGTTATGGAAACCGATGAAAAAGTTTTTCGGCATAATGTTTCTCTCACATATGAACAGTGGCTGGTATATCCAGATGGCCGTAAAGCCTGTTTTGAGCTCCGTAAAGTGCCTTTTTATGACCGAGTTGGCAAACGACATGGTCTAATGGGCTTTGGTCGCGATATAACAGAGCGTAAACGCTATCAGGAGGCGTTAGAGAACGCGAGTAGGGAGAAAACCACCTTTATCTCTACAATCAGCCACGAGCTTCGTACACCCCTTAACGGCATCGTTGGTTTGAGCCGAATTTTATTAGACACCGATTTAACTTCGGAACAATCTAGCTATTTAAAAACGATCCATGTCAGTGCCGTAACTTTGGGTAATATATTCAATGATATTATTGAGATGGATAAAATTGAACGCCGTAAAGTTCAGTTAGATAACCAGCCAATCACATTATCTGAATTTGTGAATGACTTAGAGAATTTAAGTGGGTTATTGGTGCAGCCAAAAGGGCTAAAATTTGTCATGGATGTTGCGCCTGCATTACCCAAAACGGTTTTAACCGATGGGACTCGTTTACGGCAAGTCTTATGGAATTTAATTGGCAATGCAGTTAAGTTCACGCAGAAAGGTGAAGTGAAGCTTAGTATTTGGCAAGAAGCTGAAAATAAATTGTTTTTTAAAGTTCAGGATAGCGGCATAGGCATACCGAAAGACGAGCTAGATAAAATTTTTGCAATGTATTATCAAGTAACAGATTCTGCTGGTGGTAAACCGGCTACGGGAACGGGGATTGGGCTTTCTGTATCTCGTCGTTTAGCACAAAATATGGGAGGCGATATACAAGTTGAAAGTGAAATAGGCCAAGGTTCCACTTTTACGTTATCCATTACCGCGCCTGTTGTTGAAAATGATGTTATTGAACAGCAAGATAGTGAAGACGATTACCCATTGCCAGCATTGCATATTCTACTCGTAGAAGATATTGAACTGAATGTCGTTGTTGCTTGCTCTGTATTAGAAAATTTAGGCAATACGGTTGATGTGGCAATGAATGGTAAAGATGCTCTCGAAATGTTTGCCCCTGGTGAATATGATTTAGTTTTATTGGATATTCAATTACCTGATATGACAGGTTTAGATATCTCTAGGCAACTAAAACAGCAGTATGATAAGCAAGACTTACCACCATTAATTGCATTAACTGCAAATGTTCTCAAAGATAAAAAAGAATACTTTGATGCAGGTATGGATGGTGTATTGAGTAAACCATTATCCGTCCCTGCATTGACTCAAGTTATTGAGCAATTTTGGGGGGAACAATCGACTCAACTTGAAAAAGTATCGAATGACCGTGATGCTTCAAGTGTTGATGAGTCAATATTAGATTGCGACATGCTAGAGCAGTATATTGAATTAGTTGGCCCTAAGCTTATTTATGATGGGCTAGATGTCTTTGAAAAAATGCTTCCAGGCTATTTGGCTATTCTTGACTCGAACATGGTGGCTAAAGACCAAAAAGGCATTGTTGAGGAAGCCCATAAAATCAAAGGGGCAGCAGGCTCTGTTGGTTTAAAGAATTTACAGAAAATAGCACAACAAATTCAGTCTCCTGATTTACCAGCATGGTGGGACAATGTACAGGAATGGGTGGATGAACTAAAACAAGATTGGAAAGCAGATATAGAAACTTTGAGAAACTGGGTTGATGAACGTACAAAAAAATAACCCCAACCGAAGTTGGGGTGCGCGAATACTGCGCCAACACCAGGGAAATCATTGATCTGCATGTGCTTTTTGTTTTTTGCAAATCATTAAATTCGGTATATCACTGTAAGGAACAACATCAAGATACCAAAATTTAGCGAATCTGTTACAAGATTCATTAAAATCTGTGATGAAGATTGATGTTTATGCGCCTTAGTGCTTGAGAGATAATTTACTACAAATGGAGGAAGATATGAAATCAATTGCGGTTATTTTAAGTGGCTGTGGTGTTTTTGATGGAAGTGAGATCCATGAGTCAGTGTTAACAATGCTGGCTTTGAGCCAAAATAATGCTGAAGTTCAATTTTTCGCACCTGATGAGCTGCAACCTACTGTTATTAATCATATGAATGGTGAATCTAAAGCAGAAAAACGCAATCAAATGGAGGAGTCTTCACGTATTACACGTGGTAAAATATCGCCTTTGTCGTCAGCTGATGCTTCAAAGCTAGATGCCCTCATAATTCCTGGTGGTTTTGGTGCTGCAAAAAATTTATGTGATTTCGCTGTTAAAGGAAGTGAGTGTGTAATTAATAAAGAACTATTAAGTTTAGTTCGCCAAATGCACCAACAAAAAAAGCCGTTAGGGCTGATGTGCATTGCACCTGTGATGCTCCCTAAAATGTTAAATACATCAGTCGTACTAACTATTGGCAATGATAGTGAAACGATTGCTCAAATAGAAATGATGGGCGGGAAACATATTAAATGTGCTGTTGATGACATTGTAATTGATAAAGTTAACCGAGTTGTTACAACACCTGCTTATATGCTTGCTCAATCAATTTCTGAGGCAAATACAGGTATTAATAAACTCGTTAAGAAAGTATTGGAAATGGCGTGATTATTTGAATGCGAACTATTGTTTCTAGATTATGGCACTGGTTAAAGAAGATCACATTTTCATTACTTGTGGTGTGGATTTGTTCAGTCGTCTTATTTAAATATATACCAGTGCCTTTTTCCGCAGTGATGATTGAGCGGCAAATTACTGCATGGATAAACTTAAATTTTTCTTATGTGTCTCATTCGGAATGGGTAGATGAAAATCACATTTCTCCGTATATTTATTTAGCTGTAATTGCAGCAGAAGATCAAAATTTTCCTCATCACTGGGGTTTTGACCTTGATGCAATCGAGCGAGCTTACAAGCATAATTTGAGCAATAAACAAACAATCAGAGGGGCTTCAACGATCTCACAACAAACAGTAAAAAACCTATGGTTATGGGATGGAAGAAGTTGGTTAAGAAAAGGGTTAGAGGCAGTAATGACTCCTATTATGGAGTTGATGTGGTCAAAGAAAAGGGTTTTGACTGTTTATCTCAATATAGTTGAGTTTGGTGATGGGGTTTTTGGGGTTGAAGAGGCTGCAAATAAATTCTTTAATAAGCCTGCTAGTAAGCTTTCGATGAGTGAAGCTGCACTATTAGCTGCGGTTCTTCCTAATCCTCATAGATATAGCGTAAAAAGCCCATCCTCTTACGTCCTCAAAAGGCAAGCTTGGATCTTGAATCAAATGCACTTACTGGGGGGTAAGAATTATCTGAAAATAAATAAGTTAATGGATGAATAAGAAAAAAGCCATGGTTTTTCACTCACGGCTTTTGTTTTTATAACGATATATTATTGTTTATGATTAATTAAGATAAGTGAAAGCGGTCGTAACTCGACGAACACCATCTGTTTCACTTGCAATTTTGGCCGCTGCATCGCCTTCTTGTCTTGTTAGTACACCTAGTAAGAAAACCTCACCATTTTCAGTAATGACTTTTACACTACCTGACTTAACGCTATCACTAGCAAGGATTTTAGATTTAACTTTGGTTGTTAACCAAGTGTCTTTCGACGCGGTACCCAAATCAACGGGTTCTCCACTACGGACTTCATTATAAACTGCGATGGTGCCATCAACATTAGAGGCTATTTGTTTTGCTCGTTCAGCCCAAGCCATATCAGGGCTTTGGCCAGTTAACAGCACATTACCTTTATAAGCGGTTGCAATGATACGGGCTTTACCTGAAATATCCTTATCTTTGTTTAGTTGTCCACTAACCCTAGCTTCTAAGGTCCCATCGTCAACCTGTTGGCCAACAGTACGAGGGTCCGTGGCACTTTTCGTTGCAACAGCCGCAGAACCTACGACGGCAGCGCCTATACAGCCTTGTAATAGAACAGTACTGATGACTATGGCAAAAATTGGTATTAATCGCATTTTGTCTCCTTAATCGTCCTGATGTGGGAAAAGAGTATTATCTATGAGGTCACACAGACAGTTTACAGTAAGAAGATGAACTTCTTGAATTCGAACACTTCGTTGGGATGGAATGCGAATTTCAACATCTTGGGGGCCAAGTAAACCCGCGAGTTCCCCTCCGTCATAGCCTGTTAAGGCGACAATTGTCATGTCTCTAGTGACTGCAGCTTCAACAGCTTTAATAATATCACTGCTATTACCATGAGTTGAAATTGCCATCAAAACATCGCCATGTTGACCTAGTGCTCTAACTTGTTTCGCATAAATTTCAGAAGGTTGCTTACTACCCGAAATGGCAGTTAACACGGCATTATCGGTATTAAGTGCTAAAGCGGGTAAGCTAGGGCGCTCGGTTTCAAAGCGATGGATCATACTCGCCGCAAAGCGTTGTGCCGTAGCAGCGGAAGCGCCATTACCACAACATAAAATTTTGTTGCCATTGAGTAAAGACTGAACCATCATCATGGCGGCTCTAGAAATGGCATCAGGCAGCGCTTCAGCGGCTGCTATTTGAGTTTGGATGCTTTCAGTAAAGCAAACTTTTATTCGGTCTAGCACGAGTTTTTCCTTTGTCGCCTCGATATAATTCAAATCATTTTGTGCATTGCCATTATATTTGAACTATAGCGTTGTTGACTGCATGATCAGAGTATAAAGCTGACTATCTTATCTGTTAATAAACATCATTTTCGTTGAATGCATTTTGTAACCAGTCAAATTGGTCTCCCGTGATGGCACAGATATCAAAACGGCATGAGCTGGTTTCAAAGCTTTCTTGTCTTTGTGCGAGCCAAAATTTGGCAGCCGCTAATAGTTTTCGACGTTTGTGCCAGTTTACTGATAAAAGTGCATCGCCATAGTCACAATTTTTGCGAAAACGAACTTCAACAAATACCCAACCTGTATTATCTCGCATAATGAGGTCGATTTCTCCACCTCGGTTCCTTGCATTACGTTCGACAAATGTTAATCCTTGTTGTTTCAAGAAAGCGAGCACTCGGTTCTCATAGTACCGGCCTGTTAACCATTGTATGGCTTTTGGCATAATTTTCATGACGTCCTTGTCTGAAAAAAAATGAAATATTGAATGGCCCTATTGCGCCGAAACCACTTGACCTTGTTTAAATTGTAGCCAAGGTAATTCACGGTACACCACACAGTTTGGTGTTGTGCTTAAGGTCCCGGATGCACCATTGATACGAAATTGCCCAGATTGTTGCAGCTTGTCATAATTGTTGGCTAAAGACCATGCATCAATACCCATGGCATATAAACGAAATAAAGAGTAATCATTATTCAGCGTTTGTTGGGCCTGTTTACGTAAGTTATTGTTTGCACCCGCGAGTAAAGGGATTTCGCTAAATTTAACGCCATCCATTTCAAATCGGTAGTCAGCACCAGAACCAGCTTGGTTGCTACGGGAACTTGTATAAAGGGCTGGGCGGGAACGAGAGCTAATTGCCATTTCAATCATTGGTTTGATTAAGGTGAGCTCATCACGAGTAGCGACAATATAAACGCCGTCAATCGCACCGGTTGAATCGATATATTGTGGCTCTATCGATTGCGTATCTACTGATTGTGTATCTATCGGCAGTGTACCGTTATTCACTGGCGTTCCAGTCATACGGATACCGGCCCCACGATTAATTGATTCTTTTAACGAAGGAACGGAGCCAAAGGTTTGCATTAAAACGGTTCCCCCCCCATTTTCTTGCCACCCTTGGGCAAAGGCTTTGGCTATTCTATCACCAAAAGCATTCGCGGGAACTAATACTAATGGCATTTGCTTGCCTTCAGCTTTCATGTAAGCCGCTGCATTTTGTGCTTCATCTTCTGGTGATAATGAAAAATAGCAAAGATTTGGGCGAGGCTGTAATTGGTTCGCATCAAGTTCATTGAGCGCGAGTACACTAATAGGGGCGCCCATTTGGGTAATGGTTTGAACATCACTTTTTAGTAATGGCCCAACAATAAGATTAAAGCCTTCATTTTTTGCTTGCTCAATAAGCGCAGGCATTTGCTTGTTTGTCGTATCAAACACCTTGACGCTTTGGGTGTTCACAGGGGCTGCATCGATACGCAAAGCGGATGCTACTACATCGCTATCGCTAGCAGTAGGGGCATTACCTGTTGTTGCCGCGACTTGTTCATAAATTTGGTCGAGGACATCATTTCCACTACTGGGTGGTGTTACGGTAGGTTGAGGCGTTGATCCTTCAGGCAGGCCTTTTTGTGCATCCATAAAGCCTTGCATAATCGCTTGGCCAAATACTTGCCCTTGGCCACTCATGGGTAAAAATAAAGCAATCTTAGGGGTTTTACCCACTTGAGGTATCATGGCTTGCTGCAAAAGAGTCGGCGTTGTCGTCACCGCAGGGTTATTGGAGTAACGCATTTTCCAGTCGTTATAGCCTGCGAGTAAGGCATCGGCGTCATCACGGTTGTTTTGATAAATATCTAAAAGATCGATCCAGCCTTGGAGAATATTTTCATCGGCGCCAACGCCATGAATTTGTTCTGGCGTTAACTGTGTTAACATCTGCCATAACCCATCAATATTCGCTTGGCGCTCAGCGGCTGTTTTTAATAAAGGTTCCTGGCTAATGTAGGCGCGTATCGCCTCCATTGAAGGCTTACCTTGTGCAGCATCGATGATTGCTTGGTAATGGCTAGCATTATCAGATGTGCTTTGCTCAGGTGTTTTTTGGGTTGACGGAAAATATTCCGAGACAATTTGGCACCCTGACAGTGCAAATGTGGACAGCATCGCTGTGCACATTAACCCTTTTTTCAAATGCAAAAAAATTGAAGGACGCATACTGTATCCAATGGTGTATTTTTCAATTGCTTAATTTTAAACCGGCTATTTGGATGAAACAATGAACCAACCTAATCAAGCTGTGGTTATGGCATCCACGCTGTATATCGTTCCTACCCCAATTGGTAATATGAGGGATATCACGCAACGCGCGTTGGATGTTCTTAAACATGTTGACCTTATTGCTGCAGAGGACACTCGGCATTCAGGCATTCTATTACAGAATTTTGCGATAAATGCACGATTGTTTGCTCTGCATGATCATAATGAACAGCAAAAGGCAGATCAATTAATTAGTCGACTTCAACAAGGCGATAGTATCGCATTAGTCTCCGATGCGGGTACACCTTTAATTAATGATCCGGGTTATCATCTCGTCAATCGTTGCCGCGAAGCGGGTATTCGAGTTGTACCTTTACCGGGGCCTTGTGCTGCTATTACTGCGCTATCTGCCGCAGGTTTGCCCTCAGACCGTTTTTGTTATGAAGGATTTTTACCCGCAAAAACAAAAGGTCGCAAAGATGTTTTACAATCACTCGAACAAGAAACTCGCACGCTGATTTTCTATGAATCAACCCACCGTTTGTTAGACAGTTTAGCAGATATGGTGGAAGTCTGGGGACCGGAGCGCCATGTTGTTTTAGCGCGAGAAATCACTAAAACATGGGAGTCCATTGAAGGCCGCCCCGTAGGGGAGTTGCTCGCTTGGGTAAAAGAAGATGAGAATCGTCACCGCGGCGAAATGGTGTTAATTGTTGAAGGGTATAAGAAGCCTGAAGATGATTCTGCAATTTCACCGGACGTAGTTCGCACCTTGAATTTGTTGCAAAAAGAGTTACCACCGAAAAAAGCGGCTGCAATCACGGCTGAAATTTATGGTCTCAAGAAAAATATGTTGTATAAATTGATGCTTGATAATCAAGCTGATGAATGATTATTGAGCAAATAGACGAGTTCATTTATATAAGTGGTAAATGAAAGTCGTTAGAGTCTGTACAAGACTCAGTAAAGTGCCTATAATTCGCCGCGGAGTTGGCCAGACAACCGCTGCTTTATCGTAGTCCCTTCGGGAGACGGGTAGAGGGGAGGAAAGTCCGGGCTCCATAGGGCAGGGTGCCAGATAACGTCTGGGAGGCGCGAGCCTACGACTAGTGCAACAGAGAGCAAACCGCCGATGGCCTGTTTACAGGATCAGGTAAGGGTGAAAGGGTGCGGTAAGAGCGCACCGCGCGACTGGTAACAGTTCGTGGCACGGTAAACTCCACCCGGAGCAAGACCAAATAGGGGTTCATATGGTGCGGCCCGCATTGAACTCGGGTAGGTTGCTGGAGCCAGTGCGCAAGTGCTGGCCTAGATGAATGGTTGTCCATGACAGAACCCGGCTTATCGGCCAACTCCCATTTTTTCGTCATACTTCAAGCTGTGCCTGTGTTGGCTTCATTCGTCAACCCTAGTCACATACTGGTGTATGCTCCTAGGGATTTCCTCATTTTGCCGCCGTGGCACAACTCGAATTATTTAGAAAAAATCATAATCTTTTTATTTAATATCAAAATACTTATCTTGTTTGTCTTCACCATTCGCTGCATCAAAGTATCAAATCATCAAGATCACAACCCTCTGATGCAAATCAATATGCTATGTGAATATGTAATTACAATAGTGGTATTTATAATGCATGTTAAAGAGATGTGCGGACATGATAGAAAAACCACGTATAAGGTACCAACGCCGCCCCGGTACAACAGGAGGAAAGCTTCCTTGGAATGATTGGCGAAATGCATCAACCTGGCGGAAAATTGTACAGGTAATATTATTGGCAATTAACCTTTATATAGGTGTGACCTTCTATTACTGGGTTCGTTACTATGAAACGGGTGGAGCAACGTTTTACTTTCCACGCCCCGGAGGGATTGAAGGCTGGCTGCCGATTGCTGGGTTAATGAATTTAAAATATACGTTGGAAACGGGCAGCTTTCCTGTCATTCATGCGGCATCAATGTTTCTTTTAGTTTCTTTTATCATGATTAGCTTGCTGTTCAAAAAAGCATTTTGTTCATGGATGTGCCCGATTGGCACAATATCAGAGTACACAGGTAAGTTAGGGAAAAAACTCTTTCGTTATCAAAACCAAATCAGTTTACCTAAATGGCTCGATATCCCTTTAAGAGGCCTAAAATATTTGTTATTAGGTTTCTTTCTTTATATTGCATTTTCCATGTCTGCGCAGATGATCCAATATTTTATGATGTCCCCTTATGGGATCATTATTGACGTAAAAATGTTGGATTTTTTTCGTTATATTAGCTTGTTTGCGCTTATTACTGTGGTCATTTTAGTGATAGCAAGTTTGTTTATTCGTAACGCTTGGTGCCGTTATTTATGTCCTTATGGTGCATTGTTAGGGCTATTTTCGTTATTTTCGCCATTTAAAATTCGGCGAAATGTGGAAAGTTGTATTGATTGCGGAAAATGTGCCAAAAATTGCCCATCACGGATACCTGTCGATAAGTTAATTACGGTAAGAACGGTGGAATGTACGGGATGTATGACGTGCGTTGAATCTTGCCCTGTTGTATCAACGTTAGATTTTTCATTGCAAGTGCCAACAAAAAAACGTCAATTTCGGTTATCGGGCATGATGATGGCCATTTTAACTTTGGCAATTTTATTTATAACGATTGGAATTGCTATGTATTTTGGCGTTTGGGGGAGTCCAGTGCCTGATAATTATTGGTTTCATATTATACCGAATGCAAGAATGATAGGTCATTAACTTACAATAAAAAATCCCCCACTCACACTTGATGAGTGGGGGATTTGTTGTTTCGTCATTGTGACAATGACTTATATTATAACGTTTCGCTTATATTTATTTTCTTATTTACGACTTACTACTGCATCAATTAACCGCTTGCTTAACCATCTGCAATAATTGACGCACATCTTCTGGGCGAGTATTGCCCGATTCTTTATCAATGATTGAACTATAAATATGAGGAATGATTTTCTTCACACCAGCATCGAGGGCAATTTGCAATATTTCGGCAAAGTTATCTAAATCAATACCGCCTGTAGGCTCTAAAGAAAAATCAAATTCAGCACACGCTTTGGCAATGGCTTTATATTCTTCAATATAAGTTAACCCTTTCATATTAAAGAATTTAACAGAATCAGCTCCCATGTCTTTAAGCATCATAATGGCAGTTTCAATCGGCACAATGCCCTCTGGCGCTTGAGAACTTAATGGGCCTGTGGAAATTTTTACCATACCCACTGTGCCTGTCGGTGATATGAGTGCATTCACAAAGGTTTCATTTTGGCCTAATAGTGCACGGCTAATTGGTGCACCAGTAAAGACTTGGTTTACGTGCTGTGGCTGAACTTCTTTTGAAATCAACGATACCATCGTGGATTGGTTTGGATCGCCAGCACCCAGACCAACCGATAAAGCATTATCCGTTTCTTGGGCATAAATACGCATATCCGCAATCGCGCTTTCTAAGTCAGGGTAATTTTTAGATAAAACACCAACAACAACAAAGGTTTCTGCGGCGGCATAGATATCTTTTGCATTTTGATGGCTGCCCGCCAGAACGTTTAAACACACACGGTCACGATAAAAATTTGGTGACAATTTCATTTTAAATTCCTTCTACTAACAAACGAATATTCTGTGAAATAACATCAAGTTGCTCAGTGCTAACACTGCGAATGTCAGCTTCCACTTTTCCTTCGTTGGCTTTGTATTCGCGGAAGTAAATCGCGGTATCACCTTGCTTTAATTCAGCCATAATTTGGTAAGTGGTTTTGCCTATTGTTTTTTCATCAAAGCTAATTTCGGTGCGGGCGATATCACGACCTGCAGCATCCCAGACAACTTGTGCGGAGATACCTTTAATTGCATTCAAATCGCTGATGAATTTACTCATTCGATTGACCATCTCTGCGCCAGTTTCTTTTGTTGCAGTCAGGTACTGTTCGATAGCGAGTGTCAGACCTAAAATACCTTCTTTACCCACTTTCATCGCACGGCCAATACCTTGGCTTTGGCGTTTGACCCATTCAACATACTGCTTTTTACCGATAACAAGGCCGCTTGTTGGGCCTTCAATCGCTTTTGCGCCACTGTAAATCACAATATCGCCACCAGCTTGGTAGTAAGCCGTGAGTTCTTCTTCAGCGGCCGCATCAACAATCAGGGGGAGCTGGTGGTCATGAGCCACTTTGGCGGCTTGTTCAACCGTTAGCATGCTTTTTTGTACGGTATGGTGCGATTTGATATACAGAATAGCAGCGGTATTGGGGGTGATTTTTGCCGCTAATTGAGCAGCGTTGCACTCATTAGCAAAACCCGCTTCTACCACTTTACCACCACCTAAGCTCACCATTGTGTCGACAGGGGCTCCAAAGTTAACGTTATGGCCTTTAGGTAAAATAATTTCACGTGGAACAACTTTGTCGGATGAATGCAAATTGAGCAGTAAATCATCATCATCTTTTATAATCACTGCTGCAACAGCTTGTGCAATACCGGCAGATGCACAGGAAACAACAACTGCCGCTTCAACGTTTAATAAACTCGCAATATATTCGCCAGTTTTGTTAACTAAATCTTTAATTTCAAAGTAATTATTTAGACCGTAAGCAACACGTTCGACAACTTCTGGCGTTGGTGTTGAAACACCCAGAATTGTCATGCGGCCAGAAGCATTAATAACGTGTTTTAACTGATACTTATCATAAATCGATTGCATGTTCGGATTCACCTTGTGCATGAATAATGTGTTTTCCACCAACGATAGCGGCCAACGGTACGAAGCGGTGTGTGCCTATACGCTGTTCGCCTTCTGCATCAGTGAGCTCAGTTTGCTCTTCTTTGAGGTCAAAAAGGGTAATATCGGCGTCAAAGCCTGGTCTTAAATACCCTTTCGCTGGCAAAGATAAGAAATCGGCCGCTTTTTCGGTCACACAGCGAAGCACTTGTTCCGCACTAAAACCCATACACAGGAATTTAGTCATTACAAAAGCGAGACTATAAACTGGGCCATTAACGCGGTTGCGCTGGTAAATATCTGAACTGATAATGTCAGGATAAGTGCCGATACGCATGGCTTGTTCGGCAACTTTAAAGCTGAAACTTTCACCGCCGTGGCCAACATCTAATATGACACCGCGTGCTAAGGCGCGAGCAATTGATGGTTTTAGGTAGCCATCTTCACCTAAAATTTTATTGGGCTTACCGTTAAAGCAGTGAGTGATGATATCGCCGCGTGTCAGTAAATCAGCGACTTCATCGATATTAGGTGGGTTATTACCAATGTGTACCATGAGTGGAAGGTGATGTTTTTTTTGCATTTCTTTGGCTTTAACCAGTGGGGCAATGCCATTTTCACCCACCACGCTTTTACTCATACGGGCTTTCATACCAACGACAAAGCCTGAGTGGCGTTCGATAGCGTCTTGAAAGCAGGTTTCATTGATGTTGTTCATATCGGACAGTTCATTTTGTGCAATGATGCCAATACGCGAAATATTCAGTAGAGAAAAGACATTCGTTTTTGATTTCTGGGTGAGCTGATAAAATTTATCTATATCATCAGCACCGACACTACCTGCATCAACCAGTGAGGTAACTCCGCCAGCGGCTCCTGCTAAATCAGGGTCATCGAAGTAGATAGGCGACTCAACAAAACAGTGTGCGTGAGAATCAATCCATCCGGCGCTGACATAGGTTTTGCCTTGGAGATCAATGATCTTGTCAGCTTGTTGGTTGGAGGCTAATTCAGGACCTGCCGCTTCGATTTTTCCATCTTTGATGAGAATATCGATAATGGTGCCATCGATACGCTTAGCTTGCTTGATGATTAGAGAATAGTACATAGTTGCCCTCTTTATATTCGGTGCTCGTCATACTCGTCATACTTCAAACCGCAGCGTTGTTGGCAGCACTTCCGCTACCCTAGTCACATACTAGTGTATGCTCCTAGGGATATCGTCGTTTGCCGCCTAGCTGCGATTTGAATTATTTAGAGTATGCTTAAGTGCGTATTCTAAATGATGTCAACCGCAGCGTTATTGGTTACTCTTACGCTACTCTTTGAACTATTTCGAGCCTGCTTTTAATGATGTTATTCAGTAACCCGGAGCTGATGCTCCGGGAGGATACGAGTTAGGCGACGATTGGGAAGAAATAACCGAACAACATCGCCCCTAAAATTGCCCCGCCGGCAACGGGTTTTTGCCATACATAGAAAATCAATGCGCCAATTAAAGAGCCAATTCCGATTGGAATGGATGCGGCCATCGCAGCTAAAATAATCAATGGACCTAAGAAACGGCCGGAGGTATTACCCGCGCCCATCATGACGTCAGCACCAAAGGTTGAGTTAGCCTGAGCAATGGTGAATTTACGTGCAAATACAATCAGTAAGCCGATTAATACGCCAAGGAATAAGCCAGTTAGTAACGACATCCAAAAGTTAGTGACTAAAAAATCCCAACCCGCGGCTAAAAATAAGGCAGGAACACCGAGGCCAATACCAGTTTGTAGTGCGCCACCAATATCTAAAATACCCACCAGTGAGCCTTCGATAATCCGAGCAAATAGGAAACTCGCACCAAATGCGGCAACCGCACCATATACGCCGGTATCTAGCCCTGCACGTAACATGGCAACGAACGCCACTTCGTTAAATGCCCCAAAGCCGTAGACGACATACATGTGGGTACCTGCGAAGATCCCTGCGGATAACAGCCCGACAAAAATCGGGAAGGACCACTCTGCATACCAAAAATCTTGTTTGTTAATTTCAGTTGTCATGATTATTTCCCGCTCAGCAGACCGTGGACGTATTCAAGCCACAATGGTTTATCTAGGTTGAAAGAGGTGATCATCTTCAGATCGAATTCACGGAAGAAGCCGCTAAGAACGAACAGTAGAACGACGGTTACCATCATTGTGCGAGTGATACGGTTCCAGCCGTTGTCATCAACGCCTTTACCAATCAAGATACCTAAAACTAAACCAGGGATGGCATTCCCCATGATTAATTGGGCGCAACCACCAAATAGCGTTGCCCAGAAACCTGAACGACGGCCTGCATCCATCGCGGCTAACCAGAAGATAACAGGCATCACTGTGTTAACGAGCAAGTTTGCGGCAGGCACTAGTACATTAATGGCTGTTGTTTGCAGAGCAGCCGGAACAGCAGAAGCGGTGGTGTTTAAGAAGGCGACTACTAATGCCCCGATGATGGCACAAGCGATAGCCATTTTTTTCGGGTTATGCAGTGTGTCAGCAACGCTACGGTTTTTGGTTAGTAGCGCTGCGGCCCCCCAGTTTGGGATGATGCGGTGGTCAACGTCTTGTGTAAATGCCCCTGCGGCAACTGACGACGCCCATGCGTTAAAGAAGAACCCTAAGCCGAAAGAAAAGTGAGAAGCTGGGTCGCCTTCGCACGCGTTCAGCTCACCCAATGTACGGAATGCCCCCATACCTTGTACGGTTGGTGCGTGGAACATACGCGCAGCCCCTGCGCCTAAGCCAAAGCCGCAAAGCCCACCGATAATCAGGGACATACCCAATATTTCTAAAAAAGATGCAGTTTCACTCATGGAATTAACTCCAGACCTGATTGCTATTATTGTTCTGTAAATGGTATTTCGTTGACAGAAAGTAAAGTGACATCCAGCGAAACGTCGAGTACAACACGAAAATGTTCACGTTTGCGTGGCAAAAAGAGAAAGAGAAATTTTTCTGTCCGCGAATGAGAGTGAGCACTAATCACTTCAACATCCTTTGGTTCTATCCGTAGGATGATGTCTGTGCTGTTTTTCAGTACGGTTTTTTGAATTGAATTTAAGGCGTCAGCTATCGCTTTTTGCTTAGTGTCGCCTTGCCCTGTAACCCGCACAACCGTTTCGATAGATTTTTTCATTAAGCGTTGCCGTATTTTTTATTGAATGCTTTTACCAAGCGCTCGCCTAACTCTTCCTTGTCCATAAAACCGAAACCTAGTACGTTGCAACCATCTGCAATCGCGGTTTCTCCCTCTTCAATAGAGCGCATCCCATAGCGAGCTTTATAGCCATATTTAGTTTGTGCTGTGATTGCGCCAGCGCCACCACTACCACAAAATGAGATACCCAAATCGGCTTGCTCTGCGTTCATCACATCACCGAGTTTCATGTCAGCAGCGACACCCGGAACAACAACCGCTTTACCACCCGCAGCTTCAACACCTGCAGCTACTTTTTGGCCTTTACCTAAACGGTCACCGATAACAACAACGATCTGTTTCATAAAATATTCTCCAAATCCTACAAAATTAGTAATTAATCATTTGAACGTGCGACTTCAAAGTGAACAGAGAGTAAATAGGTCTCTTCAGGTGCTAAACCGGGAAGTGTGTCAACAACCCGTTGTGCGAGCGCTATCGAATGTTCAGAAATTTCATCGAATAAGCTGATATCGACCTCTGGTAAGGCTTCACCCGTTTTTGCTCTACCAACCATGGCACGTAAATGAGACTCCAACATTTGTTGTTGTACATCTGTGGTGTAGCAGCCCTCCTGCTTGAGCCAGTCAGTAATCACTGCTAGCAGTTTTTGTGTCACCTCATCAATATCAAGGTTATGTTCTAACATTTTAAAAACGACAACTGATTCACTCATAACTATTTAAAATCCAAAGTAATATTGCAAGTTAGACTACTCTGTTCCTTCATGTCTTATACATTAGACGCTTATTCGTATTTTTTGCAGGCAGGGAATTTCCACTTGTAAGTGGAAATTGTTTGGAAGCTAAAGAGTGTATATTTGGTGTATTTTTTGTTCTATTTGGAAGTTAAGTGGAAAAATTGACATCAATCAACTCTCTAAAAAGGATAAAAATAACAATGGCGTGAATAAAATATGTTATTTATCAATTGATTATTTTTTTAACTACAAAATGGAAACAAAAAAATGAACTGGAAAAGAAAGTGGAAATTATAAATGGAAATTATTTTATATTAGTTGTAATTGCTTCCACTTAGTCGTTTTGTGTGTAAAACAGATCGTTTAGGATAGGGAAATATTTGCGAGAGTTGTGGCTAGGATCACGTAAAAATTAGCAACTCCCTCTTTTCCACTACAAAGTGGAAGTTGCTATCAAATTAAAGAATACGCGCTAAGCTATCTTTAGCTATCACTTGGAATTCATTGAAATTTTTGACGCTGACTAAGCGACGAGTCGTTTTTTCTTTTACAAAGGTAACGAATAAATCATAAATAGCCATTGCTTCTTCATAGTCTGTTTTGCTAATTGCCAGTAAGAAAATGACATAAGCGTTCTCTTTGGTTTCTTTATTCCACTCAATGCCTTTGGGGGCGACAACGGTTGCAACTACCGTTTTATTGGCGAGTAGTCCTAAAGAGTGGGGCAATGCAATGCCTTCCCCAAGCAAAGTGGACACAATTGATTCACGCTCTTGCAGTGAAGGGTAAAAATCGGGTGTGACATAACCTTCTTGCTGTAATTTGTGGCAAACCATTTGAAAGAGTTCTTCTTGGCTAATTTTTTCATTGATGACCATGAAGAACCGTTCATCAAAAAAACGCTCGATAATATAAGGGCGAGTTTGGTCAACCATCGCTAGGCGGCCAACTTGCTCTAGCTGATAGGGGGTTGGAAAAGGTGCGATTTTAATGACAGGTTTGTTTTTCTCTGAAATTCGCACCGTGGTAATGACGAAATCTTCAGAGACTTCATCCAAAGACTCATACTCTTGTAGCGTTAACCCTCGGCTAAATTTGAGTTGTGGAAATTCACGCATGATTTTAGATTCAACCACGCGAAACGTGGAGTTTCCAGCATCCGTTACCACCAGTACTTCCGTTTGGCGAATAGAGCCAGCGCCATAATTTCTTTCAAGACTGACACCGATATGCACCGCTAAATAACCTAACTCGTCCTCGCTAATAGGATGAGGGAGTAACTGTTTGCTGGCACTGGTCAACGCGCTCAGTGTGACATCATAAGCAAAAGGATAATATTGTTTAATATCAGAAAGTAATGGGTTTGGTGTGGAAATATGGTATTGCAAGCGAGTGATCAACGCAGCGAGATGCGTATTGAGATCTTTTTTGAGCTTTTCATCGTTACGCAAATCATAATTATATAATTCATTAATATAACTTAAAATATATTCGCATAGCTCATTATGCGTTCCATTTTTTTGCGTGCTTGAGTCTTGGTGACTAATGCGTTGGGCGATAATTTGGTCATGTAAATAGCTAAGCTCTGCGCCTGACAAGTCATTGCCAAGGAAGTAGATTAACCCTTTAGATATTTCACCACAGGCTTTGCGGATCGCTTCTTCACTGTCATCATCTTTGACAGCGGTGGTGAGTTCATGTCCGCGAGTGATGCGTAAAATAGTGACTGCACAATTAAAAACCAAGTACAAATGCCCTTCATTACTAATGCGAATATCAAAGCGATTCATACTGTTATGCAAAACTTTATCGATGTATGTCAGGTCTAAATTATCAAGGCAATCTGGACGGAAAGTGGATAAATCAGGCGTTATCTGTGCGGAATAACGACGCCATAAAGTTTCGGTCATACAAGCGCGAACCGCCCACTCGCTACCGTTTAAACGAATGCCTTGATGAGGAATGCTTTCTAACGCAATTTGGTATTTTTGGAGCTGTTCTCGTACCGCGCCCATATCTTGCTGTAATGTACCGCGGCTGATAAACCACTCTTCAGCGATATCATCAAGTTTTACGGGGAGTGATAGCATTAAGAGTTTTAATAGCAGGGCATCAATGCGCTCTTTGCTCGTGCGAGGAATATGGCTGTCTTCATCATTTTGTTGCGTAAAAGTGGCAAATAGGGCTTCATCTTCAATTTTCAACCGGTAACCACGACCTCGCTCATACACAATATGTGCACTATATGGCTGTATCAATTCATTGATTTCATTGATATCAGAACGAATCGTTCGAGTAGAAACCGAAAAGTTTTTTGCTAATTCGTCTTGAGGTACAACCTCATTGAGAATTTGAGCAAAAATTTGATTATGTCGCTGTTGAGTGAATAGAGCCACGGAAACACCTTTAAAATCAAAACAAAAAAGCATTTGAGCAAGAAAATCACGTATTTTTTGCTCGCTAATGGCAGGACTCTAACACAAGCATGTCAATATGTAGGATATGTAAATCATGAAATTTGCGGATCTGTTCGCAAATTTCATGCTGTTATAGCTGGAAGGGACTGGTTTTTATTCCCCAAGGTCGATTAATAGACCTCTAAACGGTTTATCTGCACTAATAATGACTTGATTATCGTCTTGGATAAACGCCCCGTCATTGCAATTCATTCCTAACTGCTCGCCTTTTGGTGTACGCAATGTAGCTCCACCATGTATAGATTGAAGGAATGAGTTTCTTCCTTTTAGCGTTATCACTAATGATTCATTGGCTGCCAAATGAATTTGGGTGATCCAAATTTGTTGACGTAATTGAATACTTTGTTGCTCCCCGTCAGGAGATGCGATCAGTCTGTTCTCATTTTCATTAATGGTTATTTTTTGCAAAGGTAACGATTCTAGCTGTGGGCAAGCATTGAGCCAGAGCTGTAAACGTGTTAGCGGTGTTTTTGGGCACACATTTTGTTCACTGTAACTGAGATCTGGGCGCGGTGAAAAACGCACACATTCCCCTTCATTCGCTTGGATAGTATTACCTGAGCTATCACGATACTCCGCATGCCCTTTTAATATGATATTTAAGATATCGACATGTGGGTAGGTTCTTGGCTGTAATGCATTTTGTGGCGCGATAACTTCTTGATTTAGCACTCTGAGTGTTTTAAAACCCATAAAGTCTGGGTCAAAATAATGGCCAAATGAAAAGGAATAACGCGCTTGTAGCCAACCATAATCAGCTTTGCCGCAATGATTAGCGGGTCTCAGTATCATCATAATGGTTACCCCCCATCAAAAATAAATAAGTTAATAATCTATTGTTATAATAAATAGCTGGACGTTGAATTGTTAGCCAGTTAATCTGTTTCCCTTGTTCAAATTTCCTGAAAGAGAAGCTTCATGAGTAAAGAGAGAGCATTAACGCTTGAATCATTAAGAGTTATGGATGCAATCGATCGCCGTGGTAGTTTTGCTGCAGCCGCTGAAGAGTTGGGGAGAGTCCCTTCTGCGCTGAGCTATACCATGCAAAAATTAGAAGAAGAGCTTGATGTCATTTTATTTGACCGTTCAGGGCATAGAACTAAGTTTACTAATGTCGGTAGGATGCTACTTGATAGAGGTCGGATCCTACTTGAAGCCGCTGATAAGCTAACATCTGACGCAGAGGCCCTTGCCAAAGGATGGGAAACGCATTTAACCATCGTGTGCGAAGCGCTAGTTCCTGCTCATTCTCTTTTTCCGCTGGTGGAACGATTGGCGGAAAAGTCAGAAACCCAGTTATCTTTGATTACTGAGGTCTTAGCGGGGGCATGGGAGCGACTTGAAAGCGGTAAAGCGGATATCGTGATTGCCCCTGATATGCATTTCCGGTCATCTTCAGAGATTAACTCTAAATCGTTATATACCATTAACCATATTTACGTAGCGAGTCCAGATCATCCCATCCATCAAGAGCCTGAACCGTTATCTGATGCGACTCGAGTGAAGTACCGTGGGATCGCCGTGGCTGATACCGCACGTGAGCGACCCGTGATAACGGTGCAGTTGTTGGATAAGCAGCAACGATTAACGGTGTCGACGATTGAAGATAAACACAATGCGTTATTGGCAGGCCTGGGTGTTGCGACAATGCCGTACCCCATAGTTGAACAAGATATTCGTGAAGGGCGTTTGAAGGTGGTTGGTGCAGAGTATAGCCATGAGACGAATATTATTATGGCGTGGCGTAGAGATAGTATGGGGGAGGCTAAGTCGTGGTGTCTCCGAGAGATCCCAAAATTATTTAGAGTGTAAACTCGTTATATTTTGAGCGGTAGGGGTGTTGGCTTCATTGAGTCACCCGAGTCACATACTTATGTATGCTCACGGGATGACTCAATTTGCCACCTACCTACAACTCAAACTATTTAGAGTTTACGAGTGTGTTTGATTATGCAGCTCCTAAAACAATAACTGAAAATGCCCCATCTAAGTGATTTTCTCTTCAACTGATTCAATACCTTTATTTTAGACAAAAAAATACCTCCCGAAGGAGGTATAAATTGGACGGATAAATGAAACTAAATCAATAAGGGTGATAATGAAATCGGAGTTACCATTTTTTATTTAATAAATGGTCAATACTAAATTTCCCTGGGCCGGTTACTGCTAATAGTAAGAAACCGCCTGCGATAGTAAAGTTCTTCATAAACATTAAACTATTTGGTGCAACGCTAAAGTCGATATGGAACAGTAGCGCCGTTAATACGGTAAAGCCTGCAGTAAATAGGGCTACAGTTCGTGTTAAGAAACCAAATAGAATGGCTAAGCCGCCACCAAATTCTAATAAAATGGTTAAAGGTAATAAAAAGCCTGGAACACCCATCGCTTGCATGTATTGTTGTGTTCCTGCGTATGCATCTCCCAATTTTCCATACCCAGCGACAATGAACAGAACCGGCATCATAATGCGAGCTAACAATATCGCACCATTTTCTAAATTTTTCATTGAAATTCTCCAGACTAATAAGCCATTAAATATAATTTTTTTGTGATATATATCGATTTGTAGTGTTGTTTTCAGCACAAATAGGTAAGAAAACATTTGATGGGCTTATAGTAGTCATTTGCTTATTCAATAAAAAGCAAAGCTTATTAACAATGATGGTCAAAAAAATTGAATGTAGATGGAGAGGGAACTAGCTAAAGTGAAGAGGTTTAATTTAACATATTGATTTTAATTGAAACTATTTCTTTCCTGCATTGATCGTACTTTGAATTGTTCTTGCTATGCCCCACATCGTGAAGGCTTTTTTCCCTAATTGGAGTATGCGCTGTGGTCTTTTCAGTGAATAAATTGAAAGCAGGCCTGTTGCCGCAATAAATAAAGGGCGGAAGGTAACCAAGGTTTTCCATGTACGGTCATAAGGGGCCGTCACATGAAGCCAATCTTCAGAACTTGCAGCAAGGTCGTTCCGTTGCTGCTCAATTCTGTTGAGTAATCGCTGTTTTTTTGCGGCAAGTAATTGGCGTCTATTTTTGGTCATTATCCTTACCTGCTAATGCACTTGCATCTTGGCTTAGTTGCTCCCGCGTGGAGCTCAATAAGGTAGATTGTTTCGCTTTTTTGAGAGCCCAAATGGCGAAGGCAATGGCGAGTAGAACCAAGCACCCTGTTGTAATAGCCAGTGCTTGATAGCGGTAAACAGGGTCTACAGACCAAAAAATGAGTCCAATTAGACACATTAGGCCAAAAGCAGTAAAAAGAAGCGCTAGCCCAACTAACAACAGCAACTGGATAAAATTAACTTTTTCTTCTTCGAGCTCAACGGCAATGAGCTGAAGGCGAGTTTCAACGATATTAACGGTGATACTGGCAATGCGTTGCAGTATTTCAAGGACCCCTTTACCGGGGCCCTGACGTTGTTGATTTTGTTCCATAAGCAATTAACGTTTCGCGAGAAGTACGCCAAGAACCACACCAACCGCAGCACCGATACCGATACCAGTCCATGGGTTTTCTTTGACATAGTTGTCTGCACGACCCGCAATTTCTTTTGTTTGTTCAGTGATCCTTTCAGTCGTTTGACCGAGTTTAGCGCGAGATGAGCAAAGTGCATCTTTCGCTTTGGATTTCAAGCTTTCAATCTCTTCTTTCGATTTCTCGCCCGTATCATTCAATACGGCTTCAAGAGAGTCAGCTAACGCTTTGAGTTCTGCGCGTAGGTCTTCTGATGAATGACTTGATGACATATAGAACCTCCTATCAATAGAAAAGAAACTTTACTGTATTAACAATAACCGTTTTTACATTAAGTGCAATGACTTATTCAATAATAAATGGTGGGTTCAGAAAAAATGTAAAAAATAGTATTAAGGTAAATATTTTTATTTTCAGTGAATTAGCTTTATCGTGATGAACCGAAACATTGAGAGGTAAAATTAAGTAAAAATGAAAATGCGAGAACAGGGCGTTCTCGCATGGAGGATTAATTTGCTTTTTTACTTGAAAACTTTTTCTTGACGACAACGGCAATGCTACCAATTAGGCCAAGGATCAGTAGCCCTACAGGGATCAACATCAATATATTCATAATATGATGTTCATATTGTAGGAAAATCGGGCTTTTACCAAAGCCATAACCAATCGCAGTCAAAATTAACACCCACAGTAAGCCACTTAACCAATTAAATACTTGGAAACGACCATTTTGCAAGCCTGCAAGCCCTGCAATAGTTGGAAGTAGGGTTCTGACAAACGCTAAAAAACGGCCAATGAGTAGTGCAGCGAGGCCATGACGGTGGAATAAACCATAAGCGCGTTGGTGGTAGTGTTCAGGTAGGTGCTCAAGCCAGCCTTTAACAATTCGTGTGTTCCCCAGCCATCGGCCTTGTATATAACCTACCCAGCAGCCTAAACTAGCACCAGCGGTTAAAATTACGATAGTGAGCGGATAACTTAATGTGCCTTTAGCAATGAGTACACCAACTAAAATCAATAAGCTATCGCCAGGTAAAAACGCTGCAGGCAATACCCCGTTTTCAAGAAACAAGATAGCAAACAGCATGAAGTAAATCGACCACACTAACGCAGGGTTAGATAGGGTGACATAATCTTGGTGCCAAAGGGCGAAAAAAAGTTCTCTAACTAATTCCATTAATGTTTCCTAAACGGCAATAACAACAACAAACTTGTTGTTGGGCAGGGAGAAATGGATTAAGTGAATGCCAAAGTGAAAGTAGTGTTTCCTCAGGCTGTTAGTGTAAAGCACGCTCACTTTAACAAAACAGAAAATAACTAAACAGCAAATTTTAAGCTTATTTTTAGAATTCATTTAAGTTTTGGCTTATTTTTACAATTTATCGTGTGGTATGTAACGATGTAAAGTGCTTAAAAACGGCATTTAACCTGTTTTTTTACGTAAGGTATACTAAATATACTGGTTAATTTATCTTTTAATGTAAGAAAATAACGATAAAACAATAACGGCTAATTATTGCATTTTAAGACTATTTACCGTATCTTATCGCCATAGCAAAGGGGAGTAACTTCTTCTTGTCGGTTTATCGTCATTACGGTGTACACATTACACCCGGTAGCCGAGCACCACAGTTCCCTATTTTCTGGGTGTTTGTGTTGTAAGTGAGACCTTGCCAGAAGGCGAGGTTTGCTCATAATTTACAACCTAAAGAAATCACTTGTGGTTAACGAATTTTAAGCGGCTGATGTCTTCTGGATATCAGCCGTTTTTTGTTTTTTAAGGGAAAGGAAAATGCACTCAGTTGGTAACCCGATTTTATGGGGTAGTTTTGCCGTTATTATTTTACTTATGTTGCTCATTGATTTGTTCTGGCAAGGGAAACACAAGGGCCAAGCAATGTCGATGAAACAAGCTGCGGCTTGGAGTATTGTGTGGGTAACTCTTTCACTGCTCTTTGCAGCAGGCTTTTGGTGGTATCTTAATGAGAACGTGGGGCGTGAGTTTGCCGACAGCCAAACCATGGCGTTCTTAACGGGTTATTTATTGGAAAAAGCATTAGCTGTTGATAACGTATTCGTTTGGTTAATGTTATTTAGTTATTTCGCGATCCCAGCCAATTTACAACGTCGAGTGTTGGTCTATGGAGTATTAGGCGCTATCGTACTTCGTACGATTATGATTTTTGCAGGTAGTTGGTTAGTCACGCAATTTAGCTGGATTTTATATGTATTTGGCTTGTTCTTGCTATTTACGGGTTTGAAAATGGCTTTTGCTAAAGAAGATGATTCGCCAATTACCGATAAACCGTTAGTCAAATGGGTTCGTTCTCATTTACGTATGACAGATGAATTGCATGGTGAAAAATTCTTCATTAAACGTAATGGCGTTTTATTTGCGACCCCACTTATTTTAGTCCTGATCTTAGTTGAAATTAGTGATGTGATATTTGCAGTGGACAGCATACCCGCTATTTTTGCGGTAACAACTGACCCATTCATTGTTTTAACATCGAATTTATTTGCTATTTTAGGCCTACGTGCCATGTATTTCTTGTTGTCTGGAGTTGCTGAGAAATTCTCAATGTTAAAATACGGTTTAGCGGTGATTTTAAGCTTTATCGGTATAAAAATGCTATTGATTGATATTTTCCACATCCCAACACCAATTTCATTGGGCGTGATTGCGTCAATCTTAGTTATAACGCTGGTTATTAATGCCATTGTTAATAAACGTAATGAAGCAAAAAATTAATTTACCTTTTTCATTTTTTAAATCCTCTGCTGTGAAGCAGGGGATTTTTTTTAACCCTCTGAAAACACTCAACCATTTTAGTCATACCATTCTACTATAAGAAACAAAACTCTATTGAGATCACAGTTATGTAAAATGTTTGTTAAACAAAGTCAATCATTGTGTATATTTTGAATAATTGCCTTTTCAGGCGACTATTATTCCTTATACTTGCTGTGCAAACACATTTAATTCCTAATAAAGATAAATAATATAGGTCTATTATGGATACAAATAAAACAGGGTTATGGCGAGTTATTAGCCAAGGTAGTCTAGTCAAGCAGATACTGGTTGGCTTGATAGCAGGTATTTTGCTTGCATGGTTATGGCCATCTGCTGCAAAAAATGTCGGGTTGTTAGGGGATTTATTCGTTAGTGCATTAAAGGCTGTTGCGCCTGTATTAGTATGGGTGTTAGTGATGTCATCTATTGCTAACCACCGTCAAGGGCAAAAAACCAATATCAAACCTATACTGGTCTTGTATATTTTGGGAACATTTTTTGCCGCGGTTGTCGCCGTTATTGGTTCTTTTCTATTTCCATCAAATTTAGTGTTAGTGGTCGGTGATACACAGCTAAATCCACCGGGAAATATTGCTGAAGTGTTAAAAGGTTTGCTAATCAATATATTTTCGAACCCTATCGATGCACTGATTAAGGGCAATTATATTGGTATTTTAGCGTGGGCGATTGGGTTGGGTATTGCATTGCGCCATGCAAATGAAACCACAAAAAATTTAGTTCATGATTTTTCTAATGCAGTAACACAACTGGTACGTGTTGTGATCCGTTTAGCGCCTTTAGGGATTTTTGGCTTAGTTGCTTCTACTATCGCAACGACAGGTTTTTCAACCTTAAAAGGTTATATCCACGTTCTCGCTGTTTTAATTGGCTGTATGTTAGTCGTTGCTTTTATTGTTAACCCACTGATTGTTTATTGGAAAATGAAACGCAACCCATATCCATTAGTTTTAGCTTGCTTACGTGAAAGCGGGGTAACTGCATTCTTTACACGTAGTTCAGCAGCGAATATCCCTGTAAATATGGGGATGTGTCGTCGTATGAATTTACACGAAGATACCTATTCTGTTTCTATTCCATTAGGTGCAACCATCAATATGGCAGGCGCTGCGGTAACAATTACGGTATTGACGCTAGCCGCTGTGCACACTTTAGGTGTACCAGTGGATATCCCAACGGCACTATTATTAAGCGTGGTTGCTGCAGTATGCGCTTGTGGGGCATCTGGGGTTGCAGGTGGCTCACTGTTGCTGATCCCATTGGCTTGTAATATGTTTGGTATTTCAAATGAAATTGCGATGCAAGTGGTCGCGGTTGGGGTGATGATTGGCGTATTACAAGATTCAGCTGAGACAGCGCTTAACTCTTCAACCGATGTGTTATTTACTGCGGCTGTGTGCTTAGCGGAAGACGAAAAACTGGCTAACGCGGAAGCGCGGCTATCTCATCGTGATTAATTGTTAATTAAATATATTTTGAAAGGGCAGAGACAGCGAAAGTGAACTCTGCCCTTATTTTAGTGGGTTATTGAGTTAAAACTCATTACGTAAGCGGCGATAACCTTCGACTAACTGCACATTAGTTGCGGCAACTTCTTCTGAAAATTGCAAAGAGGCGCGGTCAACTTGCTTAAACTGAGATAAATCACTGTGGGCATTTACATGTACGCAGGATGGAATATATAAAGCAGGGGGTAGCGTTAAACCATCAACAACAGCGTTATAGCGAACAACACAGTTTTCCCCAATTTTGCAATTAAATAGAACGCTATTAAAACCAATAAATACTCGTGTAGCAATATTACAAGGGCCATGGACAATGGCACGATGTGCTATTGAAGTATGTGAGCCAATTTGTACTCCAGCCCCACTTTTAGAATGGATAACAACACCATCTTGAATATTTGAATGTGGGCCTATTACTATCGGTGACATATCCCCCTCTTCATTGAGCTCATCAGCTCGGATGACTGCATATGGGCCGATATACACGTAATCTTCAACAATGACTTTGCCACAAATAATTGCGGTAGGGTCGATATAGGCTTTTTCTGAAATAACAGGGGAGTGTCCTGATGGATTTTTACGCAGCATGAGTACTCCGTTTCCAGTGCGTGTGAACAACTGCATTATGTGCATGTAAACTTTCTTGATGCTCTATATTAATGTTCACTTCGTCATAGTGACATTGATGACGAAAAGCCATGACTAGTTTTCTCGCTGCATCTTCACAAAACATCAGGTTTTGGGCATTTGCGATAGCGAAAGCTTGTTCATCATTACGTTTAACAACAGTTTGTACAGGTGTTGAAAGCACGTTTTCAATTTGATTAATTAATTCAATGATGGGAAATATTTTATGATTAGCTTTCAACGCTATGGTTACCCATGCCCAGCTGCGTTGGCTATGTGGTGTAGCGGGTAACCCATTTTTAGCTAGCCAGTTGAAAACTTGAGTGGGATATAATGGTTGTGTCTCGTCCTCAAATTCAATAGCAAATTGTTGTTGAATCACTTGGGTACTGAGTGCCGTGGCACTAGGACATGTCGATGAATAAGGAACCCCAACTTTTAAACAGATAATAAATGATTTGTTGAAATTTGCATTTATTTCAAATGGATATGCTTTCCATCCATGCTGGTGAGAAACTAAAGAAGGGCGAGATAATAAAATATCGCCATAAAGTCGAAGAGATGACTTCGATGATACATGGCTATGGGATATTAAAATCTGCTCTAGAGCCTGTTGAATCAAATTGGGGGTTAGTTCATGCTGTGTGAGTCCATCTAAGGTCTGATACAGCCGGGACATGTGTATTCCTTTCTGTCCTTGTAAATCAGTACCGACATCAACAAGTGCGTTGATTGGACGACCCGCTATCTCAATAGGTAAAGCAATCCCTGTCATACCGACCCAGTCTAGCTTGATATTGCTATAAATATCATTTTCCTTTTGCGCATCCGGTAAAGATGAACAACGTAATTCAGTTGATACTGTCATAACCCCTCAGCCATTCTTAATTTACAAATAGTGGTTGTGTTATAACATAACAATTGTTTAGGGTGAAGAAAAAGAGGTATAAATATCAGTTAGGTTAAGGAGTGCAGTTCCCCCTCAGATAAAAGGCTCACCTTAGGGGGATATGAAGAGGCTAAATCTGATATGCGGTTTTCATCCCTTGCTCAATTGCTCGGCGTGCATCCAGTTCTGCGGCAACATCCGCACCGCCAATCACATGGGCGTTGATCCCGTGTTCTGCTAGTTGTGTTTTTAATGGGCAGTAAGGCTCTTGCCCTGCACACAAAATGACATTATCAACGGGCAGGCACTGTGTTTTATCTTGATAGCGAATATGGAGCCCTTCGTCATCAACTCGCATGTATTCCACGCCATTTAGCATTTGAACACCGCGTTTCATTAGTGATAAACGATGTACCCAACCGGTTGTTTTACCGAGGCCTGCTCCCACTTTACTGTTTTTCCGCTGTAATAAATACAATTGGCGAGCTGATGCTATCGGGGTTTTTTGTGGGGGAAATACACCACCTTTTGAATGGATCGAGGTATCAATATTCCACTCTTTATTAAATAGTGATGAATCTAAACTGCTACTTTTTCCTTCTTGGGTTAGCAGTTCAGCAACATCAAACCCAATCCCCCCAGCCCCAATAATGGCGGCACTTTTCCCTACTGAACGTTGTTTGGTGATGACATCGATATAAGAAATGACCTTATGATGGTCAATCCCTTCGAGCTGGATTTTTCGTGGGACGACGCCTGTTGCAATAATGACCTCATCAAATCCCGATAAACAGTCAACATCAGCTTGTTGTTCAAGGCGTACATCAACATTCAATAATTGTAATTGGCGGCAAAAGTAACGGATGGTTTCATGGAATTCTTCTTTGCCGGGTATCTGTTTAGCGAGGTTAAATTGACCACCTATATGGTTAGATTTTTCAAACAAAGTGACTCGGTGCCCACGCTTTGCCGCGTAAATTGCACAAGATAACCCAGCAGGCCCTGCGCCAACAATTGCGACAGATTTACTCTGTGGCGCTTTTTCATTGGGGTAATCCATTTCCCTAACGGCTTGTGGGTTAACCAAACAGCTGGCGAGCTTGCCACTAAAGATAAGGTCGAGACAGGCTTGATTACAGCCAATGCAGGTGTTGATTTCATCTGCTCGATTTTCTGCGGCTTTACGAACAAACGCTTCATCGGCAAGAAACGGCCGGGCCATTGAAACCATATCTGCTTGATGATTGGCAATAATATGTTCTGCAACAAAGGGGTCATTGATGCGATTTGTGGTTATCAGCGGAATATTCACTTTTCCCATTAATTTTTGCGTAACCCAACTAAATGCACTACGGGGAACTTGTGTTGCTATCGTCGGTACTCGAGCTTCGTGCCAACCAATACCGGTGTTGATCATACTGGCACCTACGTTTTCAATTTGTTTGGCAAGAAATTCAACCTCTTCCCATGTTGAGCCTTCTTCGACTAAATCCAACATGGAAAGTCGATAAATAATGATAAAGTTCTCCCCAACGGCTTCCCGTATTTGTCGCACGATTTCAATGGGAAAGCGAATTCGGTTTATGTAACTCCCACCCCATTCATCAGTTCTATGGTTGGTGCGCTTGGTAATGAATTGGTTAATTAAATAACCTTCGGAACCCATAATTTCAACACCATCATACCCAGCTTGCTGAGCTAGCTTGGCGGTTGTCACGAAATCATCAATCGTTTTTTCAACTTCACCAGTTGAGAGCTCTCGGGGGGCGAAAGGAATAATTTCTGCTTGAATTGAGCTTGGCGCAACTAATTTAGGGTGCAGCCCATAACGCCCTGCATGCAAGATTTGTAAGGCGATTTTACCATCTGCTTGATGGACAGCATCTGTGATTTGTCGATGAAATGAAAGCTGGTTTTTATCGTTTAATACCGCGCCATGAGCGGTAAGTGCCCCTTCTGGATTGGGGGCGATACCACCGGTAATGATGAGGCTGACACCATTTTCAGCGCGTAGGCGATAAAAATGTGCTAGCCGCTCACTGCCTTGTGGGTGCTCTTCAAGCCCAGTATGCATTGAGCCCATCAATATGCGATTTTTTAGGACGGTATGGCCTAAATCAAGTGGGGCAAAAAGGTGTGGGAAATTGCTCATTATTATACTCCCATTCGGGATTTTATTAACAGGTCAGATGAGTTAACTGTAGCCTAATGAAGGGATAATTTGGTAAAGATGTTAAAATTTTGTGATTTTTATCATATGTTTTCGGTTAAATAGCTGAGTGTCATAAAAAAATAGGTGTTTTTTGGTTTTTATGTCATAAAAAGAGATTAAAAAAGAGGCATACAGCATAAAGAACGATATGGGGAAACGATGATGAAAGAGATTTGCCAACCTATTATTTTAGAAGGTGAATACGTTCGCCTTGAACCTCTATCTCACCAATATGATGTCGAACTGGCAGATATTATTCGGCGAGATGGGCTGCATAATTTGTGGTATGCCTTAGTGCCTGAGCCTGAACATTTCTCACAAGATGTGGAAAAACGCCTGGAAAATTTCCAGAAAAAGGAATGCTTACCTTTTGTTGTGATCGATAAACGAAGCGATAAACCAGTTGGTATTACGTCTTATAACCGTGTAGACCATGCGGTAAGACGGGTTGAAATTGGCGCCACGTGGTATGGGGTGGAGGTGCAGCGTACCGCATTAAATACAGAGGCTAAATATTTGCTGTTAAAACATGCCTTTGAGGAATTAGACTGCGTTGCAGTGGAGTTTCGTACGCATTTTTTAAATAGCCAAAGTCGCCGTGCCATTGAACGTTTAGGGGCAAAACTCGATGGTGTCCTTCGCAATCATATGAAAACTAAAACGGGTGAACTGCGTGATAGCTGTATTTACAGTATCATCGAGTCAGAATGGCCAGCGATTAAGCGCCATTTAGAATGGCAAATGGTAAAGCCGCGCTAAAGTTAGGTGTCGGCAAAAAGCCCACCGAAAGGTGGGCAATGTTAGCTATAAATACTCATGCATTGGTTTGGTCATAAACACATTATTAGGCATTTTCTCTGTTGTGATATAGCCTGCGGGGCTATTAATCAGTGCAGGGATGCGGTTCACTAAATTTGCACAAGTTAATTCTACGGTTGCTGGGTTATTCACCTCAATTGAGGTGTCGGGTTCGCCAATTAACTGCCAGCTATTTTTATCACACTCATCCGCTGTTAAGATTTTCCCAATACACTCTGTTTCTAGGGTAATCCCTTCTGCGGTTTCGGTGATCACCACTGCAGATAAGCCTAAGACATCCCCTTTTTTAACAGTCATTTTGAGCGTTTCGGAGTAAATATCTTGCTGAGCAATTTGTGGCACACAGCGCTGAGTTTGGCTGGTGATCGTTAGCCCAAGGCGGCTACATAGCCAGCCGTTTTGGGTCCACATATACGGTGGTGCATATTCACCGCTTTCAATTTTTTGTGAAATCACTTCATAAGGTAAATCATTATAGTTGCCGATTTGTTTATCGAATTCATCAACGGTTAAGCCTGCACCATGGCCAATGGCTAAAGCAATACCGTAATCTTCAACGTTATAGCAGCTTGAACCTTTAATTTTCACCAATTTGTGCATGGAGCCTGCTAAGGTATCGATTAAGACACCCCAATACATATCAGGGTAACCACTGCCCGCCAGGGTACAGTTATTTTCTTTGGCTAATGCATCAAGCTTTTGTGTAATTTCAGGTGATGAATTCCATGGGTAAAGGGCTTCTTCTCCGGTTGAAATGGCGTTTACACCATGACGAGCAAATAGGGAGAATGCATCTTCTAAATCCGCCATGGTACTTAATGTGGCGATGATGCCAACATCAGGTTTTAATGCCGCGAGAGTTTTATCTGCTTCATGTAGCGGCTGGACTTTTACCCCTGTTGGCGTCGTTCCTGCAATTTCACCTATATCTTTGCCAATAACGGCTTCATTGATATCAAAAGCCGCCACAACTTCAGCACCATGCTCTTGCAAGTAACGGATCAAAAATTTACCCATTTTTCCGCAACCATATTGAACTGCACGTACTTTTTTCATCATTATTGTCCTATATGCGAATTATCTATAGACCATATTGTGAGATTTGAATGTAAAAAATATTGTTCTATATCAATTATTTGAATAAAGAATTTTTAATAAAATTGATTGCAATTATGATGTTGTTTTTATTGTTAATTTGATATTGGTAAGCGTTAAATATAGATAAAGTGCGAGAACGTGATTTAAATAAAAAATAGTAGGGCTCATTAAAATTGCAAAAAACGACGCTCGAATGATAGTAATTGCCCATGCTATCGCATTGAATTATAAGAAGGGTAACTAGGTTGAACACAATTTCATCATACGGTTTCGAAACACTAGACCTAAGCTAAAACTACACGTATAATCCTCTCCACTTTGGCCCCTTAGCTCAGTTGGTTAGAGCAGTCGACTCATAATCGATTGGTCACTGGTTCAAGTCCAGTAGGGGCCACCAAATTTTAGCTGTTAAATCAGCGCATTAAGCCACTTTTAACGAAGTGGCTTTTTTGTTTTTCTAAAACATATCACGCTAATGACTCCCCAAAATACTTTTGTAATTCATCTCAGCTTCTGATTTCTTGTTAATCCGCATATTTACTGGTTTTTTGAAATTATGTGAGGGATGTTGTAATCCTTTTGTGGCCTAAAAATTGAAATCATTTTTATATCTTTAAGCTTGATAACGTCTGTAGAACTCTAGTGTTAACAAGACATTGTGAAATGTTTTATACCTCCCAAATGTGCCAGAAAATTGAACAGGATCTCGTTATTTTGTATTAATACATCACTAAGCTTGATATAACCTATTTAGGTTATTTTAAAATTAAATTAATTTATGCATATAAGGGGGTGTATATGGAAAATAAGCTTAACAACAATGAGCAACAGAATGCGCTGGATATTCAGTTTATGACGCAGGCTTTAGCCTTAGCAACGGATGCTGCGAAAAATGGCAATGAACCCTTTGGTGCGGTATTAGTTAAAAACAACCAAGTCGTTATGACAGGTGAAAATCATATTCATACTGAAAGTGACCCAACCTATCATGCGGAGTTAGGCCTCATACGCCAGTATTGTTCTGAACATAAAGTCATGGATTTATCCGATTATACGCTGTATACCAGTTGTGAGCCGTGTTGTATGTGTTCCGGTGCAATGGTATGGAGCCAATTAGGTCGGATGGTTTATAGCCTTTCTCATGATGAACTTGCCGAGATTGCCGGTTTTAATATCATGCTGGGGAGTGATGAGATTTTTGCCAAAAGCCCCTTTAAACCTGAAGTGGTTAAAGGCATCTTAAAAGAGCAAGCGATTTCTATTTATACGCAATATTTTAAGCCAAATTTATAACCTTAGTCGGGTGATCTAGTCCCTAACTATAATAATTTAAAAAGCAGATGGCTTTAATCATTTATATCATTATCTATCAATGAAGTAGGGTGGCTAGTGCCACCCGTATTAGTTTGAAAGTTAAAATAATTTTTTCTGTGGCGGGCCTGAGAAATTCATTTTGCCAATGCTATTCATTAACACTTCAATGACAACAGGTTGCTTCAAATCGACAGCTTGGCGTAGTGTTGATTCGAAATCTGTAGCTTTATCTATCGTAAATGCCTGAATCCCCATAGATTGAGCTAGTTGGCTAAATGAAGGGGTGAGTAACTCATTATAGTATTGGCGGCCTGAGAAATATTTTTCTTGAATACCTCGCATTACGCCATAGCCCTGGTCATTCATAATAATCAGTACAATCGGCAGCTGCTCTTGTGCCATAGTGGCCAATTCACCGACGCCTAACATTAAGCCGCCATCCCCCACCAAGCCAATAACTGGCGTATTCGGGTTGGCTTTGGCACTACCTATCGCCATAGCAAGACCTAGCCCGATAGCTCCTGCTAATGAGTGGATATTATGCATGGGCTGAGTGGCTTTGAGTAATCGACTTCCCCACAAACTGCCTGATACGGTAATGTCTCGTACAAAAATACCGTCACTTGGTAAGACTTGCTCCACGGCATCACTGAGTTGGCTATAAGGGCCACATTGCTGTCGGAGTTGTTCTTCAGCCAGTCTTACGGCTTCTTGTACCTGTTTTTTCCACTGAGCAGATATAGGGCGGTTGGCCTGTTCGATTTTATCGGCAAGCGCTTCAAGTAAACTTTTACAATCTCCTGTTATATTTAGGTCAGCTAAGTAATTACGGTTAGCCGCTAACGGATTAATATCAATTTGAATAATTGGCTGAGGTAATGGTAATGACCAGGTTTTGGTTTCATTACTGCGTAAGCGGGAACCTGCGACCAAAGTTAAATCACACTCACGCATTAACGCATCAATCGAATCCGCGTTATGAAAAGCGCGCAAACTGAATGGATGCTCATCCGATAAAATGCCTCTACCATGAGTGCTGCTGATCACGGCGATACCTTGGTCAGCAAGGCGTTTCACAGCATCTTTTGCTTGTAGAGCACCTGCGCCAACCCATAATAGAGGCTGTGTAGCGTGTTGAAGTTTATCCCAAATGGCATTGACTAGCGATGTACAACAGTCAGGCAGCGTAGAAGGGGGAAGTGGCACACTGAGCACAGATAATGGCACTTGCGCACTTTGAATATCAATTGGAATTTCGATAGAGACAGGGCCGCAAGGTACTGTTTGGGCAACTTGAATGGCTTTATGTAGAGTGGCGACGGCTTGTTCGGGTGTATGAACACGAAAAGCTTGCTTAGAACTCGAACGTAAAAAGCCGAGTTGGTCATGGGTTTCATGAATAAACCCTGCGTCCATATCCAGATACGCTTTTTCAACTTGCCCAGTAATATGGATCATGGGGGAGCATGCATTCATAGCTTCAATCATTGAGCCAACAGCATTTCCAGCACCTGCGCCTGTACTGGTTAGTGCTACCCCTAAGCCACTAAAACGGCTATGTGCATCCGCCATGGTAACGGCTCCTGCCTCTCCACGACTTGGCGTAAAATCAATCAATTTTCGGCGCCCGATAGCATCTGCTATGGGTAAATTATGAATTGAAATAACCCCATAAACCGTTGTGACTTGGTATTGTTCGAGTGTTCTGGCGATAGCTTCGCCAACTGTAATCATTTCAGACATTATGTTTTCCTCAATGCAGCCATAATCCGGTGACGGATTTGCTATTCACACCAACGGTTTGGTTGTGGGTTAAGTGCCAGAAATAGGCTTTTTTGTTGCATATAGGCTTTGAGGCTTTCAAGGCCTTTTTCGCGGCCAATGCCACTTTCTTTAAAGCCGCCAAATGGCGTTGAAATAGAAAAAACTTTATAGGTGTTGACCCAAACGGTTCCGACATCAAGGGCATCCGCCAGTTTAAAGGCTCGAGTGTAGTCGCGAGTCCAAATACCCGCAGCCAGTCCATAAACAGAATCATTAGCTTGCTGAATTAAATCTTCTTCATCATCAAATGGCATGGCGACGAGCACTGGGCCGAAAATTTCCTCTTGGCAAACAACAGATTGGTTATCTAAGCCTTCAATAATCGTCGGTAAAAAGTAGTTGCCATCTTGAAGCGCTGGGTCAGTAGGTGCAGTTCCACCAATACGGATCTGCCCCCCTTGTTGGACTGCTTGCTCGACATAGTTTTTGACGTTGTCTCGGTGCGAAGGGGAAATTAATGGCCCCACGTGGACTCGTTCTTGTCTGGGGTCGCCGATGATCAAGTTTTGGGTCAATTGGGTTAATTTTTCCATAAAGGATGAGTAGATATCTTTAGCCACAAATAGGCGTGAACCCGCGATACAGGCTTGCCCCATTGAGCTAAAAATACCGTAGCAAACACCATGTGCGGCGACATTAAGGTCAGCGTCTGACAGCACGATAGTTGGGGATTTACCACCTAGTTCCAATGATGTGGTGATCAGTTTATCGGCCGCAATGTGAGCCAGTTGTCGTCCCGTATTGGTGCCACCTGTAAAGGAGATTTTTTTCACCAGAGGGTGGCGAACCAGTGCATCACCTACAATGGATCCTTTCCCTGGTAGTACGCTAAGTAAGCCGCTTGGCAAGCCCGCCTGCTCAAAGAGCTCAGCCAATTTTAATGACATTAATGGAGTGGCTTCAGCGGGTTTTAAAATGACTGCGTTACCTGCGGCAAGGGCCGGGGCAATTTTTTGCATATCACTGGCGATGGGCGAGTTCCATGGCGTGATCGCAGCGATCACCCCGATAGGTTGGTAAGTACTTATCGTCATTAAGTCGGGCTGGCGGCGAGGAGGAAGCTCCCCGCCGGAGATCTCACAAACAGCGGCAAAGTAACGTGCGGTGGCCGCTGCACTCATGACTAAACCACGCGCTTCTGCCCACGGTTTGCCGTTATCCAAAGTTTGTAATTGCGTTAAAGCTTCCCGCTGTTCGTCAATTAGTGTGCTAACTTTATATAAGATAGTGGCACGTTGATGTGCAGGCATATTGCGCCAAGTAGGCTCCCGCCACGCTTTATCTGCTGCGAGAACGGCCTCTTCAACATCGTCAAGGCTAGCACTGTTAAGGGTGGCAATCACTTGGTTATCTCCCGGAAAACGCGACTGCATTTCAGGCCCGCGGCCTTGCTGCCATTTACCGCCAACAAAAATATCCATTTTGTTCATTATTGGGCTCCTATTAAATAGCTTGATGTCCAGCGACACGACGACAAACTTCAACAGCACTTAAGGCCGCTAACATCGATGTTTTTGGGTTTGAGGGCAGAGGGTTTCCATTGAGTTCAATACGGAAATGGCCAAAATCACCCGTAACATCAATGCGATGTGAATTGTGTGTGGTGTTTGGGTCAACAACTAATTGAACTTGTGTAGCATCCATCCCAATGCCATACAGCGCGACAGTGGCAGCGACATTGGCATTGGCGGGAAAATTCAGAGCCGCTTCACGCGCGCTCCCACTAAAAAATACAGTGGCTTCCGAGACATTTGATAAATCGATATAACGTTCAGCCGCGCTATTGCGCCAACTTGCTGGGCTTTTACGTGACTGGTAGGTCACTTGGGTGATATTGGCTTCTTTTGCGGCTCGCAGGCCATCAAGGCCAGCAACAGCGCCAGTCAGTGGGATCAACTGGCTGTGGTGGCGTTGGGTTAAGGTGACCAAATATTGCTCAAAGTCCGTATCTGCAAGGGCTCCCGTTGAGATAGTCGCCAATGTCCAGCCTCTTTCTAATACCGTTGGCGCATATTGTTTAACGGCTTGGTGGCCTGCACACTCCAGTACTAAATCAGGCGGCTCGATAATATTATCGAGGCTATCTATAGGTGTGACCGCTCCTTTAAAGCGTTCCAAGATAGCTTGGTGGTGATGAGGCCGGGCAACAATATAACGCAGTGCTATCTCAGTAGGTAAGCGAGTAATCACTTCTTGTGCCATTGCTCCATAACCAATCAACATTAATGTTTTCATTATCAATCCTTTAAATGTGATGGCTAAAGCCGCCAGAAACATCCAAAGCAGCACCTGAGGTAAACGAAGCCATCGGCGACGCTAAAAATACTAAAGCACGGGCGGGTTCTTCCGGTTTGCCCAAACGTTGCATCGGGATCCCTCGTTTATTGGCGATATCGCCAATCCATTGCTGCCAATCTAAGCTTTTATCGCTCCGGTTCTCGAAGCGGCGTCGCCATTGGTCAGATTCGACCATGCCAAGTAAAATAGAGTTCACGCGGATCCCTTTGGGTAACAGTGTTTTTGACAAGTTCAGCGTCATGTTTAGTAATGCAGCCCGAGCTGCTGAGGTGGCGACCATATGCGGCTCAGGCTGTAATGCTAATAGCGAGTTAACACAGGTAATTGATGCAATATTGGATTGCTCTAAGAATGGTAAAAACGCATTCACCGGGTTAATGACTCCAAATAGTTTGAGTTGGGCCTCATGTAACCACGCTTCTTCAGGAGTATCGCTATAGCTGGCGACATACCCTTGCCCTGCGTTGTTAATCAGTAAGTCAACTTGGCCAAAGTGTTGATAAACCCGCTGAGCAAAGGCTTTTGTCTGTGCTTTTTCAAGGACATTACATTGCTGGGCGATAAATTCACCTTGAGGGTAAAGCTCGCGCAATGTTTTAAGCGTTTGTTGCAGCTTTTCATTATCACGGCCGCAAAAAGCGACTTTACAACCTTCTTCGAGTAGCAGTTTGACGGTTGCAAAGCCTATACCGGAGCTTCCTCCTGTCACGACAGCAACACGGTTATTTAACTGTAAATTCATGCGTTTTCCTTTATTCAGCTTGGCAATAGACCGTCTCTAAAAATTGTTGTAAATGATGATTAAAGGTGTCTGGTGCATCCAGATAACTGGCGTGTCCCGCTTGGTTAATTAGGAAATAAGGGCAATTTTTTTGTTGTGCGAGTCGCTCTACTTGTGCAGGTGGCGTAATGGTATCATCAGCCCCTACCAGCATTTCGATTGGCCCGTTATAATCCTTTAAATACAAGTAGATATCGTCATGGGCTAACATCCAAGCTGCGGCAAGAAAGCCTTGGGGATTGAGTTTTTTCATATTCTGTCTAACCCAATCAATTTTTTCAGAGGTTGCGCTTGGCGATAACAGGGCAGCGGCTCGGTTTTGGGCGTAGGACTCTATTCCTGAATTAAATACAATGTCACGCCGTTGTTCATACACTGCATTTTGTTGTTCTGGGCTTTTAGTGGCATAGCCTTGAGCTGGGTTGGCTAAGAATAATCCTTTCACTTGTTGCGGATATTGTGATGCGAAAGCACTCGCCATCAATGCGCCGAGTGAATGCCCAACTAAAACAACCTGTTGTAGTTCTAACCCATCAATGAATGCTTTTAGTGCCTTCGCATAGTCAATAGCCGTTGGGGTTTGTGTATTTAGCGCTGAGCTACCTGAATAACCTGGGGCATCCCAACTGAATAGCTGATAGTGGTCAGTTAGTGATGAAGAGGCCAATTGGCTTACCCATGAGGCAGAGCCGGAGCTAATTCCATGCAGTAAAACCACCGCATTTCCATGGCCAGAACTGCGCCAATTGAGACGATATTGGCCAAAATCAGCCAGTTGCTGTGCGGGGAGTTTTTCGATTGGCAAATTCATCACTGACGACTCCTGTTAGTTACGTTTAACTTTTGATAAAGGGTGATCTTCGGGATATGTCGGGATCGCCGGTTTTGGTGTGCCTATCATGACGCACATTAAGGCCTCTTCTTCCCCGTGGTTAAATAGGCCACGATAAATCCCTGCTGGAACTGAAATTAGGTCACGTTCCTTAAGAACGGTTTCATATTCTTCATCGCCATCTTTTACAAACAACGTGATAGTGCCTTTCAACATAAAGAACACTTCTTCAACATCGGGATGTAGGTGTAATGGGCCTTCGCATTTGGCAGGAAGAACCATGGTGGAGAAGGTGAAGTTCTCTGCGGGAACGGTATTGACATCGTTAGAGACGCCAGTGGCTCCTGTTCCGATATAACGCATTTGGGCTCGACGATATTTAGGGTCGTAATCTGCTTGGAATTTCAGGGCATTCCAGTCGTATTTACGGCCTTCAAGGCGGGCAATTCGTGACTCAATCCATTGTGCCATTGGCATATCTTGTGGTTTGATTTGAGGTTGTGACATCGCATTATCTCCTACAAAGAGTGATTAATATTTCTTCAGTAAAGGCAGTAGTAGTAAGCTGCCAACCAGACCAATAACTACGATGAATAACAGACCGCTATCCATAGTGTGAGTAACAGTGATCAGGACGCCCATAAGTAAAGGGGCGGCCGCGCCAGCGAGATTGCCGAGGCCGTTGAAGATGCCTCCCGCTAATGCACTCACTTGTTTTTGTGTGGCTTTGGCAAGTAAGGCAAAGATATTCGGGGCACCGGCTCCCCACATAAACATGCTAAATGCCATCATAAGAATGATGCTGTAGGTCTCGGTAAGAAATAGCACCATTGCTAGCCCCAGTACGGCACCTAACAGAGAGATGAAGCACACTAGAGCTCGACGATCATAACGATCAGATAGCCATGCACCGATGGCTTCACCAAATAACATGGCGATAAAAGGAAGGGAAGATAAGATCCCTGCATGCTCTAAGTGGATGGATTTCCCTTTAATTAAATAGCTTGGTAACCAGCCATTCATTCCCCAAAGATAAACAAGAAAAGCGATATTAAACATGCAGATAATCCAAAAATGGCTATTTTGGAATAAACGTTTTTTATGGGCTTTCATTGCGGCCAGTTGCTCTGCTGGAAGTGTTTCACCCGTTGTATTTTTCGTTTGTGCTTGGCGATTGACTAAATTAGGGTGACGGATGCCTATGACCACTAACCACCAAACGGGAACGGTAAAGGCCGCCATGACAAAAAATGTACTTTGCCAACCGAAGTTATTAAGTAAATACAATGAGATAGGAAATCCTAGCGCTGCACCTAACGGTGTGCCTAATAACCACATCATAGTGGCACGAGCTTGCATTTTTGGCGGAAAAGTACGGCGCACAATAGCGTATGCGATTGCTAGCAAAGGCCCTTCAGCGATCCCCAATAAGACTCGCAGAAAAATCATCGTGCCGTAGTGGTGTGTGAAGCCCATAAAAATCATGAGAAAACACCAGCTACTGATCATAAATAACAGCATTTTGGTCGGATGAAATTTGTCGCCAATACCGCTTAATAGCATCGATGAAATGCCATAAGCGAATAAAAAGGCGCTCATCAGTAGCCCTAAACGGGTTGGGTCAAAGTCGATCCCCAGTGCTTGTTGAAACTTTTCATCAGAAAACAGAGCGGCAATACTAATTTTGTCAAAGAAAGCCAGCAGTACACAGGAAAATAAGCCGATTGGGATGAGCCAATTGATCTTCTCAGGCACATCTTGCACTGCTTGAGTATTTTCTGAGTTTTTTAGGGTAATACTCTGATTAGCCATGTTATTTCTCCTTGCTGGCCACTATTTCAGTGACATCAGTGAAAATGTGGGATCAGCAAGTTGTGAGGGATCCAATTTACGGTGGCTCTGCATCCAACGTTTACCTAGCTTGATTGCCCGAGCATCATTAAAAGCAATCATTTGCACTAATTCATTAGCTTCACTTAATGAAAAATGCACCTCAGAATTAGCAGTATGACGTTGAATGTGTTTTAGTTTTTGTGAGGTTGGGACGCCTAAAATTTGGATATTGTCTTTGTATTGATCTGACCATAACCAAGCGAGTTCATTGAAGCCTTCAGAATGTGGATTAAGCATGGCTTTTGCGGTCGTGATCGCTTGGTTCTGTGCATAAGCCCATGATTGTAAACATAAAGACAATGTTGGATGGCAAGCGACATCGCCAGCGGCGTATATATCTGGGTGTGAAGTTTGTCCTTGGTCATTGATGACAATGCCATGAGTGACATCAAGCCCCGCTTGTTTGGCGAGCTCTAGGTTTAGTTCTACTCCAATGCCCATTACGGCAAGGTCGAAAGTTTGTAATGGTTGTTTTTGGCAGCCAATTTGTAGCTTAATGGAAGAAGCACCAAGTTCGATATCGCCACAATCTGTAATGACATGTACGCCAGCTTGCGTATGGCGTAGAGCTAATGCCTCAGAAACATTTTGTGGAACGCTGCGTTCGCACAAACGGCTTTGGCGCTCAAAAATGGCCACATCAATCCCCATTTTTCGAGCAGAAGCGGCAACTTCTAAGCCAATCCACCCACCGCCAATGATGGCCACTTTTTTTGCCTCAAGCAGCGCCAAGCGTAGTTGTTGTGCATCGTTCCATGACCGCAAGGCAAAGACTTGCGGGTGTTTCTGCCAATCACTTGAGAGGTAACGGGGACGCCCGCCAGTGGCAAGTAACAGTTTTTCAAATGTCACAATGCGGCCATCATTGAGGTGAATCCATTTTGTTTTCGTATCAATTTTAGTGGCGCGAACTGGACGAAACCATTGTAAATTTAAGGCCTGAGTTGCTTCTTCACTGAATAATCGTGATAGTGCAAAGCTCTCTTGGGTGAGTGCAGCTTTAGATAGAGGTGGGCGCTCATAAAAATCATGGTCTTCATCACTGATCACACTGATTGTGCCTTGGTAACCTTCATCGCGTAAAGTTTTTGTCGCCCAACCACCTGCTTGTCCACCACCGATAATGACGATACCGCCTTGGATTAAGGAGTTCATTAGCTTACTCCTTCACCGGTTTTACTTGACGACGTGTTTCATAGTCTAGACCGCCTTCAACCGCCCACTCAGTGAATGAAACCAGAGAATGTTCCAGCTCGCGGGGCTGCCATTTGTCTGTCAGGAAATCATCATTGGTGTAATATTCGAAAGCACCACCAGTTGGGCTATTAACGTACCAAAAATAGGCAGATGAAATAGGGTGGCGACCCGGTCCAATAAAGGTGCTCCATTGCTGGCGGTTCATCGCTAAGCCGCCGCCAATGACTTCATGGATATCTCGTACAGTGAAGGCTACGTGGTTTAGGCCACGGCCACGGTGCGGTAATTTAAGTAAAAATAAATTGTGATGGCAGCCATTAACTTGGGCGCGTAAAAAAACGGCGCGGTCAATATAACGATCAGAGACTTGAAAACCGAGCTTTTGGCAGTAAAACGCTTCTGTCGATGGTAAGTCATCAACAAAAAAGACGACGTGCCCTACGTTAATCGGTGTAGCTTTTTCATAAACAGGGCTTGGTTTATCAATGCGCCGAATGTCGCCCCATTGGTTGATTGGTGAGACTTCAACGTCAACGTCTTTTTGTTTGGTGACGGTAAACGCGACCGCCATGCCGTTTGGATCACGGCACTCAGCACCATCAGACGTGAGTTTAAAACCATCACAGCCTTGAATGTTCTCGATGATTTTATTGAGTTCTGCCGTATTTTCTGTCCCCCATGTGATCCGACGCAGGGTTGAACCTGTTTCGAAAGCGGGGGGGAGAGATGGTTCTTGCTGGGTGAAAAGCTGTATTTTTGCCCCAGAAAGCGTCGAAAATAACGAGGGGTCACTTTTGGTAACTTGTAGGCCAAAGTCGTGTAAAAATTTTTGGCAGCTAGGGATGTCTTCGACACCAAATTCTAATTTTTCTATTCCAATCACTGACATTATAAAGTCCTCTATCGATTGGTGTTATTGCCAACGGCTTTTTTGGACAGAAAGAACCCGAGGCTTATGGCAATAAACCTAAAAAATGTAGGGTAGATAATCAGTTAATGCTAAACGGCTTTTGCTTGGCTCATTCCACCAATAAATTCAGTCAATTTTTGCGCGGCATGGCTTACTTCATTTTGTAATCGCCGACACTCCTGTGCAGGTATGCTATTCATGGGTACCATGATGCTGATGACCGCCTCGACACCATTTGCTTGGTTATAAACAGGGTAAACAATGGAGGAAATTCCCCGACGGTAAAATGATTCTCCAATCACGTAGCCACGCAGTTTATCGGCTTGGATCATTTGCCAGAATTCCTGTTTACACCCTGCGTTATCGGGCAGTTCATCATCAGGGTAAAGCGCATCGAACTCAGTGCGAGTTAATCCGCTCAGTAGCATGCGGCCTAGTGAGGTTCGGTGCGCTGATAAACGTGTCCCTACGCTAACATGGTTAATTTTGGATTCTGCGCCACTGACTCTGGCGATGTATATAATGTCTCGACCATCTCGGATAACTAAATGGCTGTTACATTGGCTGCGGTCTCTCAATTGTTCGATAATCGGCTGGCCTAATTGAGTTAAATCGAGTGAGGCAATATAGCCAAGACCAAGACTGAGGACTTTACGGCCTAACGAAAATGCCCCAGTTCGTGGGTGTTGAACAAGGAAATCCAAATGCACCAAGGTTTGGATCGCACGGTAAGCCGTTGCTTTGGGCATATCGACTAAGCGGAGGATTTCTGCAAATGTGAGCTCACGGTGCTGCTGTGCAAGTAGCAGAAGAAGCTGTAGCCCTTTTTCCAAACCGGGTACCAGATATTTACATGTTGAATTCATGATCCTCACCTCTTAACCGACTGAATGGCGAAATTAGTTAAAAATAAAGCCACCATTAACTGGGATTAGCTGTCCTGTGACAAAATCGGCCATAGGAGAAAGCAAATACAAAGCGGTTCCTGTAACGTCTTCAGGCATCTGTTCTCCTTGGAGCGCTCGACCATTTTCATATAGCTGGTGGCGTTCTGCGGGCACATATTCCGTCGCTTCGACTTTTGTGAGTCCGGGGGCAATTGCGTTGACGCAAATACGGTGAACGCCGAGCTCACGCGCCATTGAGCGGGTCATACTGATGATGGCCCCTTTACTGGCGACATAGGCCATCAGCTTGGGAGCACCCCATAGTGCGGTGTCAGAGGCAATATTGATAATTTTCCCGCGGGAACTCTGTTTTAAAAAGGGAAGCGCGGCTTTGGTGACCAACCAGGTTCCTCTGACATTGACGGTCATCACCTTATCCCACAGCGCCAAGTCATATTCGTCGAGCAGCTTTCCACCCACTCCAGTTGCTAAGGCCGCATTATTAATCAGCCCATCAATTGCACCTTGTTGACCAATACTGTCGAATGTATGAGTGATTGAGTCAGGATCCGCTAAGTCGAGAGAAACACCTTCTGCCTCAAAGCCTTGTTGTTGTAGAGACTCGACACTTTCTTGTAATCGTTGCGCTAGGATGTCACACAAGACAACTTGAGCGCCTTGTTGTGCTGCGGCTTGGGCAAAGCTAAAGCCAAGCCCCCTTGCGGCTCCGGTGATCACGATGCGTTTTCCTGCCAGTAAATCACGCATTTTCAGCTTCCTTACTGTGTATTAGGTCAAATTGCTTTTTCGCTTCACGTTGCATAATGCGACGTAGGCGTGATAACCCCACATCGTGTTGATAAAGAAACTCTTTATCGCGTGCATTTGGTGTGAGGTTTTCCAAAATGAGGCGATCTTGTTCTAGGACATCCCAATGTAGCCCTTCTAGGCGATTGCGATACATAAAGCGCCATAAATCACGTTGCCAGTCTTTTACTTTGCGAATTCGCCAAAAGAAAACACGAGTGTGATGACGGTCTTCAGGAACGACCATGCCGATAATCCAAAAATGCCCACCGGGTCCAAAACGTTTTTGATACGGGATGGATAAACGCATCCAATTTGCGCCAGTGCTCGCAAATTCAACCCAATCGAAGTTGACGCCAATTTGGTCATTTTTACGGAAAATAAACCCATTTTTTGTTGCTTCTAGGATCATTTCTGATTGTTTATCACCTTCTGCCATTGAGTGTGATGATGAATGGAGATAGGTACCATGCATTGGGTCCATCACGTTTTCGAGTGCATATTGGTAATTGCATTTCCAAGACGCGGTACACAGGAAATTGCTGTGGTTTTCGTCATCAGCTAACTCTTCAGGAAACTCAAGGGCTGGAGGTGTTTCACCGTCAACTACCGCAAAATAGAGGAAGATAGCGCCATGAATTTCTTGAACGGGATAGGTTTTTAAACATTTTTGACCTTCAAGAGGGCATTGGCTGACCGCTGGAACATCTTTAACGACACCATCACCACCGACTTCGACGCCGTGGTACCAACAGGCAATACGTTCACCTAGATTCCAACCCATTGATAAACGGGCTCCGCGATGGGGACATCTATCTTCTAAAGCATGAATTTGGCCTTTATCATCGCGCCACAGCACGATTTGTTCTTCAAGGCGCGTGATACCAATAGGGTTATTGCTGACTTCCCAGCTGGATAATACGGGGTACCATTGTCCACGTAACCCAACATCTAAATATTCTTGATAGTTTTGAGGTTGTGCATTGGTTGTCATGATTTGCTTCCGTTTATCAAAGGTGTCTGAGTTTTATTTTCTTATTAGTGACAATGTGTTAGTAACCGTTGACGAGAAGAAATTCTCGGAAACTACTAGAAGACCAAGGGTGACCTTGTCGGTCATATATTTGTTGCTGGTTTAATGACTGAACTAATTCATCAAGGGATCCAGTGTCTGCTGCGAATAGCGTTTCGAGTGCAAAAATGAGTTTGCTTTCATACTCATCAGGGACGCGTGAACGTGTTTGCCAAACGATATTCGGCGCACTTCCTGGCGCTTGAATACTGCCTTTACCGCCTTCGCGTGCTGGGATGATTTGGTTATTTGCTGGTAAATACGGATTAATATTCTGAATAGGTTCCATTTTTACTCCTCAATCAAACTGATTTCGATTTGGTTGTCGTGAATGCGTGTTTGGTAGGTTCGGAGATCTCGCCCTCCTGGTTCGCGTAAACATTTACCCGTTTTGATATCGAAAATGGCCTCATGTAATGGGCATTCAACTTTGCCATCTTCAACAAATCCTTGGCTTAACAGGGCATAGGCATGTGGACAAACATCTTCTAAAGCATAATATTGGTCTTCAACTAAGAAAATCCCAATTTCGACATCATCCACTTTGGCTGAAAAAGGAAATTCTTCTTGAACTTGTGAGACATCGCAGACAGCAACCCAGCTCATGGTTTTCTCCTTTTGAATGTGTTGTAACATTTTGTTTCATATGCGAAACATTGTTTTTTATTTAAAACCAGATTAATTGTATGGATGATTATTAGTCAATCGAATGTTGACTATATGTAAAATATTCGTTTCAAAGTGTGGTGTGTGTCGAGGTTATGAAGGAGTTTGGTTTCATATGAGAAACTTTTGATGGGTGGAATACTCATTGAACTGATTGAGTAAAGTGCCAAAACGAATAGCGAAAAATCATTTAGAAGATAATCAGCTCGGTCTATAAGTTAATATTGGTGTGATATTGTATATAAATTATTAGTATTCTATTGATATTTAATCTTATTTAGCATAATTAATGAGTGAAAGTTGGGCCTGTCAACGGCACTTCCTCGACTTTTTTTGATCTTAAGTGAAGTTTTTTTTATGTTTTAGCGTGAAAATAGCCTCATAGTGGTAAGAGGGGATTTCAGTGAAAGGTGGCATACAGTTACGCATCAAGGGGAAAGTGCAAGGTGTGGGGTTTCGCCCCTATGTTTGGCAATTAGCACATCAATACCAACTTTTAGGTGATGTCTGTAATGATGGCGAAGGCGTGCTGGTTCGCTTATGTACTGGTTCAGAACCTACTGAATTTATTCAGTTATTGTACCAACACTGCCCGCCGTTAGCCCTTATAGAAAGTATTGAATCACAACCTTTTCAATGGGATACATTACCAATTGCATTTACGATCCGCCGTAGTGGTGAAGGCAAAATGGACACCCAAGTCATCCCAGATGCTGCCACTTGTGATGCATGCCAACAAGAGCTTTTTACCCCATCTAATCGACGTTTTCATTACCCGTTCACAAACTGCACGCATTGCGGCCCGCGTTTCACGATTATTCGTCGTATGCCTTATGACAGACCCAATACTGCAATGGCTGATTTTCCGTTGTGTTCTGATTGCTTAGAAGAATATCAATCTCCCGCAGATAGGCGTTTTCACGCACAACCTAATGCCTGTGCGGTGTGTGGCCCTGAAATTAAATTGTGCGACCCATCAGGAAAAACGATTGCAAATAATGAGAACGCATTACTCTTGGCAGCTCAGCAATTATTGGCAGGAAAAATTGTTGCTATTAAAGGGATTGGCGGTTTTCATCTTGCTTGTGATGCAAGCAGTGATGAGGCGGTAGAGGCTTTGCGTGTTCGTAAATGCCGCCCAACTAAGCCACTGGCGGTGATGATCCCATCACTGAATTGGTTAGAGCAGCACAATATGCCGCTGAGTGATGGCTTACGTGCATTATTAAAAAGCCCTGCCGCTCCGATTGTATTGATTAAAAATTGGAAAAATCCTGTATTAAGCCAATATATTGCGCCAAATCTAGCGGAAATCGGTGTTATGTTGCCTTCTAACCCATTGCAACACCTATTGATGGCACAAGTTAATCGCCCATTAGTGATGACGTCAGGAAATGCATCAGGGAAGCCCCCTGTGTTGAGCGAGCAAGCTGCATTGGCTGATTTAGTGAATATCGCGGATGTTTGGCTCACTCATAACCGCGATATTGTCCAACGCGTGGATGACTCATTGGTGCGTTATCATGATGGACAAGCGGAAATGCTCCGCCGTGCACGGGGCTATGTCCCTGATGCGATTGACTTGCCTAAAGGATTTGAGCATTCCCCATCAATACTGGCTTTAGGAGCAGATCTTAAAAATACCTTTTGTTTATTGCGAGATAAAAGTGCAGTCATGAGTCAACACCTAGGCGACCTTGATGACATGGATATTTTTGAGCAATATCAGTCTGCTATTACATTATTTGAATCTATTTATCGTTTTAGGCCAACCGCTATAGTCTCTGATATGCATCCGAATTATGTAAGTACGCGCTATGGCGAGGCGTTATCACAGCAATTACGGATCCCATTGATAAAAGTGCAGCATCATCATGCACATATTGCTGCGGTAATGGCTGAACATGGTTTGCCGCTAAACGGGAGCAAAGTCATCGGGTTAGCTCTCGATGGATTAGGGTATGGCGCTGACCACCGCCTATGGGGAGGTGAATGCTTATTGGTGGATTATAAATCCAGTCAATATCTGGGCGGTTTGCCCCCAGTTGCACTGCCGGGCGGAGAGCTAGCTTCTCGGCAACCATGGCGTAATCTCCTCGCACATTGTTTGCAATTTGTTCCCCAGTGGCAAGAGCAAGAGTGCGCCGCTTATTTAATGTCATTTCCTTGGCAGGGGTTACAAAAGGCAATTGAAAAAGGGATAAATAGCCCAACGGCTTCATCCTCTGGGCGGCTTTTTGATGCAGTTGCTGCAGCGTTAGGTATTTGCACAGCACAAACTCGTTGGGAAGGGGAGGCGGCTTGCCAACTGGAAGCGATTGCCATGAAATCACCCGTGAGCGTACATCCGGTCACTATGCCATTAGTGGGGCAACAATTGGATTTACATACATTTTGGCAACAGTGGATGGCGTACTGTGCGCCTAAACCACAACGGGCACATGCCTTTCATGTGGCATTAGCGCAAGGTTTTACTGAGCTCGCAAGAAAATCCGCGAAGCAATATGGTACTAAGCTAATTGTTTTGTCAGGTGGCGTGATCCATAACCAATTGTTGAGAGAGCTAATCGTAAATAATCTACCTGAGTTCGATGTGTTATATGCAAAACAATTTCCCATGGGAGATGGTGGATTATCACTCGGACAAGTTACTATTGCTTCTGCGTTGTTAAGACCTAATATTGATATTGACGAATAATATTATATTAACACGGTTGTATATCTAACTATCTTTTTACAGTTTATTATTTTAATGTCCTATATTACTTCGTTGATATTGATTCTTATTCAGCATGTTATTTACTATATTAATATATTGATTGTTATTAATACTCATATTTCGCTTAATTAATTAAATTGAAATTACAAATCAAGGTATCGCAATGAAAATAAATGTATTTTTTATTTGTGGTAATGTGATATATAACGCATTATTGAAAATAAAATTGGTTTATTTATATTTTTCCTCATTTTTAAATACCGTTTACTGAATCGATTTTTCTAGCAAATATATAAAAAAAAGAAAATTTCTTATTGCCTCTTGATGAAGATCAAATGATTTAGGAGCGGTAGGAATAGGATCCTATTTTATATTTATGCATCAGGTTAATTAAATAAGAATTTATTTCATTAGACTTGGTTTTGTTTACTTTTTAAATAGACAAATACAAGCCAAAGGTGTGTGCATCATTTGTACACAGGGCTTTGTAGTATCTATAACCTTAAGATAATAAACAGAATTTGCCTAATGAATAGGTTCTAAGCCACCCATAATAATAGGAAAAAAGAATGATAGGAGATAACTCTATTATTTCTTCTCATGGTATTAATCGCCGTGATTTTATGAAGTTATGTACAGCACTGGCAGCAACAATGGGGTTAAGTGGGAAGGCTGCCGCCCAAATTGCTGAATCTATTAGTGACCCAGCACGACCACCGGTCATTTGGATTGGTGCCCAAGAGTGTACGGGGTGTACGGAATCTTTACTGTGTTCTACCCACCCGACCTTGGAGAATTTAATTCTCGATACCATTTCATTGGAATACCACGAGGTACTGTCTGCCGCCTTTGGTGAGCAAGTTGAACAAAATAAACATAATGCGATGGAGAAGTATAAAGGGAAATATGTTTTAGTTGTTGATGGATCTATCCCATTGAAAGATGGTGGTATTTACTGCATGGTTGCAGGTAAACCGATTGTTGAACATATTCGTGAAGTGGCTGAAAACGCTGCGGCCGTGATTGCGATTGGTTCTTGTGCTTCGTGGGGGGGCGTCGCTGCTGCAGGTGATAACCCAACAGGAGCCGTGGGTTTAGATCAAGTCATTAAAGACAAAACAGTTATCAATATTCCTGGTTGCCCACCTAATCCACATAACTTCCTTGCGACAGTCGCGCACTTAATTACGTTTAATCGCCCACCAAAACTGGATAGTAAAAATCGCCCAATGTTCGCGTACGGTCGTTTAATTCATGAACATTGTGAGCGTCGTCCTCATTTTGATGCGGGCCGCTTCGCAAAAGAGTTCGGTGATGATGGTCATCGTGAAGGTTGGTGTTTATACCATTTAGGTTGTAAGGGGCCTGAAACTTACGGGAACTGCTCAACATTGCAATTCTGCGATGTCGGCGGTGTCTGGCCTGTGGCAATTGGTCACCCTTGTTATGGTTGTAATGAAGAAAATGTGGGCTTTCACAAAGCGATCCATCAGCTGGCGAGTGTGGAAAACCCAACACCACGGGCGGATAAACCGGATGTCAATAACCGCGAAGGTGGCCAAATTTCATCTACGGCTGTGGGGCTAATCGGTGGTGTTGTCGGGTTAGTGGCTGGAGTCAGCGTGATGGCGGTACGTGAGCTAGGCCGTCAAAAACGCCAACAAGATACTGACTCACGGGGAGAATAACCGTGAATAGACGAAATTTTCTTAAACTCTCCGCTGGGGGAGCATTACTTGCGGGAAGTTCACCTAGTTTGGCGGGGCCAGAAAACCGCCCACCGATCCCTAACTCTTTGGGGATGCTGTACGACTCGACCCTGTGTATTGGTTGCCAGGCGTGCGTGACAAAATGCCAAGATATTAACCACCCAAAACGTAACCCGGCTGGGGAACAAACTTGGTCAAATAATGACAAACTCACCCCTTATACCAACAATATTATTCAGGTTTGGAGTAGTGGAACAGGTGTTCATAAAGACCAAGAAAAAGATGGCTATGCCTACATTAAAAAGCAATGTATGCACTGTGTTGACCCTAATTGTGTGTCGGTTTGCCCAGTACAAGCGCTGAAAAAAGACCCAAAAACCGGCATTGTTCATTACGATGCTAGCGTATGTACCGGTTGCCGCTATTGCATGGTGGCGTGTCCATTTAATATCCCGAAATATGCCTACGATGACAAATTTGGTGCAATTCATAAATGCGAGTTATGTAACCAAAAAGGTGTCGAACGCTTAGACAAGGGTGGTTTGCCGGGTTGTGTCGAAGTGTGCCCAACGGGCGCAGTCATTTTTGGGACGCGGGAAGAATTACTCGCAGAAGCGAAAAAGCGTCTAACACTCAAAGTCGGTGATGAGTACGGTTATCCACGTCAAACTTTGCACAGTAATGACCCGAATGTGATTAAAGTGCCGAAATACGAATCTCATGTGTATGGCGAGCTCGAAGGTGGTGGCACGCAAGTTATTGTTCTTTCTGGTGTGCCATATCAAAATCTTGGGCTACCTGAGTTAGAACAGTTGTCCACAGGGGCGCGTTCTGAATATGTGCAGCACACACTTTATAAAGGGATGGTATTGCCGCTTGCAGCGTTGGCAGGGTTGAGTTTCTTGGTGTACCGCAATACCAAAAATGATAAACACGAAGGAGATGACTCAAATGACGACGCATCATAAAGAGCAGCCGCTAGGCGGGCGTTTAGTCAGTTGGCCAATCATGGTCTTTGGGCCATTGGTGCTGATTTGTGTCATCTTGATTGTTAAACGCTTGGTCTTCGGTTTGGGCTCAGTTTCTGACCTAAATGGTGGCTATCCTTGGGGGATTTGGATTGCTTTTGACTTACTAATTGGTACCGGTTTTGCTTGTGGCGGTTGGGCACTGGCTTGGGCGGTGTACGTATTTAACCGCGGTGAATATCATCCGTTAGTGCGCCCCGCATTATTAGCCAGCTTGTTCGGTTACTCTCTCGGTGGTTTGTCCATCACTATTGACGTAGGCCGCTACTGGAACTTGCCTTACTTTTACATCCCCGGTTTCTTTAACACCAATTCGGTGCTGTTCGAAACCGCAGTGTGTATGACGATTTATATCGGGGTGATGGCATTAGAGTTTGCCCCCGCACTGTGTGAGCGCTTTGGTTGGAAGGTTTCGTTAAAACGTCTGAATAAAGTGATGTTCTTTATTATTGCTCTTGGCGCATTACTGCCAATGATGCACCAATCATCAATGGGTTCATTGATGATTTCAGCAGGGCATAAAGTCCATCCTATTTGGCAAAGTTATGAAATGCTGCCACTACTCTCATTACTGACTGCATTCATTATGGGCTTTTCCATCGTGATTTTCGAAGGGTCATTGCTCCAAGCCGCGTTGCGGGGGCAAGGCGCTGATGAACGGCCACTGTTTGTTCGTATCACTCGGATCTTGCAGGTATTGTTAGTGCTGTTCTTGGTCTGCCGTTTCGGTGAACTAATTTATCGGGGCAAGTTGCACCATATCTTCAATACCGATTTCTACGCCATGATGTTCTGGATAGAAACCGCATTAATGGTTTTCCCATTGGTTATTTTCCGTATGCCATCACTGAGAAATGATTCTCGGTGGTTATATATAAGTGGTTTAAGCATATTGATTGGTGCGGCTATGTGGCGGATGAACTATTCCCTCGTTGCATTTAACCCTGGGGGCGGATACGACTACTTCCCAACAACAGAAGAGCTTTTAATTTCAATAGGTTTTGTGGCAATAGAGGTATGCGCTTATATCTTATTGATCCGCTTATTACCTGTTATTCCAGCATTGAAAAAAACAACGATGAGCCATTCAGAGGCCCGAGGTAAAGCATGAGCCAACGTATAACAATAGACCCAGTCACTCGTATCGAAGGTCACTTACGCATTGATTGTGAAATTGAAGATGGAAAAGTCACCAAGGCTTGGGCTTCAGGCACGATGTGGCGTGGTATGGAAGAGATAGTCAAAGGGAAAGACCCCCGTGATGCCTGGATGATTATGCAGCGCATTTGTGGGGTTTGTACCACAGTGCACGGTATTGTGTCGGTACGCACTATTGAAAGTGCTTTAAATATTGATGTGCCAGTGAATGCGCAGTATATCCGTAATATGATTTTAGCCGCGCACACCATTCAAGACCACATAGTCCATTTTTATCAATTATCTGCATTAGATTGGGTGGATATCACCTCTGCACTGAATGCAGACCCAAATAAAGCAGCAGAAATCTTGAAAGGCGTTTCGACGTGGCCATTGAATAGCCCAGAAGAATTCACGCGAGTTCAAGATAAAATTAAAAAATTGGTTGCCAGTGGGCAATTGGGTATTTTTGCCAATGGGTATTGGGGGCACCCAGCGATGAAATTGTCGCCGGAGGTGAACTTAATTGCCGTCGCTCACTATTTGCAAGCCCTCGAATGTCAACGAGATGCTAACCGCATTGTAGCGTTATTAGGGGGAAAAACACCTCATATTCAAAACCTTGCAGTTGGTGGTGTGGCAAACCCTATCAACCTTGATGGTGTCGGGGTTCTGAATCTTGAACGTTTGATGTATGTGAAATCCTTTATTGACCGTTTAGGGGATTTTATTGAGCAAGTGTATAAGATTGACGCAGCAGTGATTGCCGCGGGCTACCCTGAATGGCTCGAAGTCGGTCAAGGCGCGAAACATTACATGTGTATGCCTGAAATGCCAATGGACGGTAAAAACGGAAGTTTCCTCTTACCGGGTGGCTATTTGGAAAACAGCGATTTTAGTACTTATCGCCCCATTACGAGCCATATGGATGAGTATTTGATCAACGGCATCAAAGAAAGTAGCAAACATGCATGGTACAAAGAAAATGAGCCACAGGCTCCGTGGGAAGGCACCACCAACCCAGATTACACCGGCTGGGATGATGACGGTAAATATTCATGGGTAAAAGCCCCAACTTTTTATGATAAAACCGTTGAAGTAGGGCCGCTTGCTGACTTGTTATGTAAATTAGCCGCCAAACATGAGCCGACAGAAAAACACTTTAATGATGTGGTAAATCTGTACCAAACACTGACGGGCAATACGATTAGTGTGGATCAACTGCATTCCACATTGGGTCGAATTATTGGTCGTAGCGTTCGTTGCTGTGTGCTGAATGAAACTCTGTCTATTCAATGGCAAGCGCTGGTCGATAACATAGGAAAAGGCGATTACACCACCTTTGTGAAACCACATTTCCCTGAAAATGCCACGATTAAAGGGGTAGGTTTTGGGGAAGTTCCTCGCGGTTTATTGTCGCACTGGGTAGTGATCAAAGACGGTAAAATTGAAAATTATCAAGCGGTAGTGCCATCCACTTGGAACTCAGGTCCGCGTAATTTTAATGATGAACCAGGCCCTTATGAGCAAGCATTGGTAGGAACCCCTATAGCTGACCCCGCTAAACCCCTTGAAGTGGTGCGAACCATTCACTCATTTGACCCTTGTATGTCTTGTGCAGTGCACATTGTTGATCCTGAAGGTGGTGAAGTCACTAAGGTTAAGGTGCTGTAATGCGTATTTTAGTCTTGGGTGTTGGCAATATTTTGCTGAGCGATGAAGGCGTTGGGGTACGCATCGTAGAGGCTTTAGAGCAGCGCTATCACCTGCCTGAATGCGTGGAAGTGCTAGATGGTGGAACGGCGGGAATGGAATTGATTGGCCCGATGGCAGATAGAGACCATTTGATCATTGCTGATGTTGTGTTATCGAGCCAGCAGGCTGGCTCGATTTTAGTCTTGCGCGATGACGAAGTTCCTGCATTGTTTACGCGTAAAATCTCCCCGCATCAACTCGGTTTATCAGATGTGCTATCCGCTTTGCATTTAACCGATGAATTCCCACAGCGGCTAACATTAGTTGGCGTTGTACCTGAGTCCCTCGAGCCGCATATCGGCTTGACGGCAACCGGGCAGGCCGCTTTAGAACCTGCGTTACAAAAGGTTATTGAGGTTTTGCGAAGCGAAGGCTTGGAAATCATAGCGAAAGAAGAGAGTTTGCATGCCTGATGACATCTTAGGTTATGACACTAACCCTCGGCCTCTAGTTGAGGCCGCATTTACGCGAGTTGCTGAACAATCGATGCATGATTTGTCATTTTTGCATCCAACGATGCCTGTGCACGCCAGTGAGTTTGCCCTGTTTGAAGGGCAATGGGTTGGCGCGGTGATCACGCCATGGATGCTCAGTGCGATTATTCTACCGGGGCCTGAGCAATATTGGCTTCACCGCGTGGTCGGTGACAAGGTTGGGTTAATCCTCCCCTATGGTGAAATGACGTATACCGTGGGTGAATTAGACGGCTTGACCCAATATTTCGCGTGTTCATTAATGTCGCCATTAGAAAAGAAAATGACACCGGAGCAAGGTATTCATTTGGCGGATGATTGTCAGCGAATTTTGTTATCGCTTCCAGTGAGTGACCCAAATATTCCTCAAGCACCTGAACGCAGAGCATTGTTTACCCGCCACTTAAGGGGGCAGGATGCATGAGGTTTCGTTATGCCAAAGTACGATAGAAATTATTGAGCAGCAGGCGAAAAAAAATGCAGTTAACCGAGTCACTGCTGTTTGGCTTGAAATCGGTGCGCTCTCTTGTGTCGAAGAGAGTGCCTTTCGCTTCAGTTTTGACGTCGTTTGCCGTGGTACGGTTGCAGAAGGCTGCCAGCTTCACATTATTTACCAGCCCGCACAAGCATGGTGTTGGGATTGCAGTGAAATAGTGGAAATAGACAGCCATCAATCAGTTTGTCCATGCTGTCAGGGGTTGAACCTGAAAGTGGAAAGTGGGGAGAGTTTACGCATCAAAGAGTTGGAAGTGGAATAGCTTTTTGAGGTGAGCTTGAGGTGTATCAACCAGACCCTATGGATTATGTATTAACCTAATTTAACAATTTAGCTGTTGGGAGTGAAACTTATGTGCAGTACTTGTGGATGTGCATCGGGAGAGCGCAAAATCGAGGGTGATGACCATCACGACCATGCTCACGACCACCATCACGGTCACGATCATCATCACGACCATGACCATCATCACGGCCATGATCACGACCATCATCATGATCATGAACCTCATGGGCAAACCGTGATTATTCATCACCATTACTATCATCAAGGTGATGTCCACAACCATTATCACCAATATGAGCCCGCACCTGCTGAAAGCAAGTCTAAAAAGCATAAACACAAACATAAGCACAAACATATTTACCAAACCGCTGAGGCAAGTTTTAAACCGGCTGGAGAGCACCATGACCTTGATTATGGCCACGGTGAAGCAGGTACCCATGCACCAGGGATCAGCCAAAAACGCATGCTACAAATTGAGATGGATGTGTTAGATAAAAATAACCATCTGGCAGAGCATAACCGTAACGATTTTAACCAGAAGAATATTTTAGCGCTAAATCTCGTTTCTAGCCCGGGTTCGGGAAAAACCACCTTATTAACGGAAACGCTGTTAAGGCTGCGTGACAAAATCAATTGCGCAGTGATTGAAGGTGACCAACAAACCACCAATGATGCACAGCGGATCCGCGAAACGGGTGTGCCTGCGATTCAAGTGAATACAGGAAAAGGCTGTCACCTAGATGCACAAATGGTGCACGATGCAACAGCACGTTTAGAGTTAGCAGATAACAGCTTGTTATTTATTGAAAATGTGGGGAATCTTGTGTGCCCTGCTAGCTTTGATTTGGGCGAGCGCCATAAAGTGGCGGTGCTGTCGGTCACGGAAGGGGAAGATAAACCCCTCAAATACCCGCATATGTTTGCGGCAGCAGATATCATGTTGCTGAATAAAATTGATTTATTGCCTTATCTACATTTTGATGTTGATGCTTGTATCGCCAATGCCAAACAGGTGAATCCCAATATCCAAGTTATCCAAGTGTCTGCGACATGCGGTGAAGGGATGGATGCTTGGCTGGCATGGTTGGAGACACAGCTATGTGCTTAGGTATTCCGGGCAAAATAGTTGCCGTTGGTGAAGACATTCACCAACTCGCTCAAGTGGATGTTTGTGGTGTAAAACGCGATGTGAATATTGGCTTAATTTGTGAGGGGGAAACCGCTGATTTATTAGGGCAATGGGTATTGGTACACGTCGGGTTTGCCATGAGCATCATCAATGAAGAAGAAGCGCAATCCACCTTGGATGCGTTGACCGCGATGAGTCAGCTAGACCACGAAGTTAGCGATTTTAGTGGTTTAAATGCAGGAGCAACAGATGCAGTACGTCGATGAATTTCGCGACCCTGTTCTTGCAAAAGCGCTATTAGCGCGTATTCATCAACGGGTGAATGAAATACCCCAAGCGAAACGGCGCCCATTACAACTCATGGAAGTCTGTGGTGGCCACACTCACGCGATTTTTAAATTTGGTATTGACCAGCTATTACCCGCCGAAATTGAATTTGTTCATGGGCCCGGTTGCCCTGTTTGCGTATTACCAATGGGACGCATTGATGGCTGTATCGAAATTGCACAGCGTCCAGAGGTTATCTTTTGTACTTATGGCGATGCAATGCGTGTGCCGGGGGAAAAGGGCTCTTTACTCGACGCCAAACGCAATGGGGCGGATGTGCGTATTGTCTATTCCCCCCTTGATGCTCTTTCGTTAGCGGAACAGAACCCTGAAAGACAAGTGGTTTTCTTTGGTTTAGGCTTTGAAACCACCATGCCAAGCACGGCAATTACGTTGCAGCAAGCGAAACGCCGCCAGTTAAATAATTTCACGGTGTTTTGCCAACACATTACCATTATCCCAACGTTAAAAAGCTTACTAGAACAGCCGGATGTCCGCATTGACGGCTTTTTAGCACCGGGACACGTGAGTATGGTGATCGGGGCGCATCCCTACCAATTTATTACCGAAGACTTTCATAAACCCTTGGTGGTCACAGGGTTCGAACCCCTAGATATCTTGCAGTCATTAGCCATGTTAGTTGACCAAATCGCCGATGGCCGTTGTGAGGTAGAAAACCAATATAAACGTGTTGTGGCCGATAACGGTAACGTATTGGCACTGAAGGCGTTAGAGGAAGTTTTTGAACTTAAACAAACCAGTGAATGGCGCGGGCTGGGGGAAATAGCAGGTTCAGGGGTTCAATTAACTGAAGATTATCAGTTTTTTGATGCAGAGAGACGTTTTCAGGTACAACCCCATAAAGTGGCTGATGACCCGCAAGCACGTTGTGGAGAGGTGTTAACCGGGCGCTGTAAACCTAACGAATGTACGTTGTTTGGGCGCCGTTGTACGCCACAAACCGCTTTTGGTGCACTAATGGTTTCTTCTGAAGGCGCCTGTGCAGCTTATTACCAATATCGTCGGGAGGTATAAATGAGTGATCATGTGGTGACGATGGCACATGGTAGTGGTGGGCAGGCCATGCAGCAATTGATTGAACAGTTGTTCTTGCAAGCATTTGCTAACCCAGCGTTGAATGAGCGGGAAGACCAAGCTCGGCTAGCACTGGCTGAAATGACCGCATTGGGCGACCGCTTAGCATTCAGTACCGACAGTTATGTCATCGACCCAATTTTTTTCCCGGGCGGTAATATTGGCAAACTGGCGGTATGCGGCACAGTGAATGACGTCGCAGTCAGTGGCGCGATACCTAAGTATCTTTCTTGTGGCTTTATTTTGGAAGAAGGTTTTCCACTTTCTGAACTGACTTCAATTGTGGAATCGATGGCTGCAACAGCAGCCGCGGCAGGTGTGGCCATTGTGACTGGCGATACCAAAGTGGTACAGCGCGGTGCGGCAGACAAAATCTTTATCAATACCGCGGGTATTGGCGTGATCCCGCCCCATATTCAGTGGGGGGCTCAGCACATTCAAGCGGGGGATAAAGTGATTGTTAGCGGTACGTTGGGTGACCACGGCGCGACTATCTTAAACCTGCGTGAACAACTCGGATTAGAAGCAGAGCTTTGCAGTGATTGTGCGGTATTAACACCTTTAATCGCTCCGTTACGTGAAATTGATGGCGTTCGTGCTTTACGTGATGCGACCCGAGGGGGCGTGACGGCTATTTTACATGAGTTTGCGCAGGCAAGTGGCTGCGGGATAGCGATAAATGAGGGGGATTTACCTGTCTCTTCAGCAGTTAGGGGCGTGTGCGAACTATTAGGTTTAGAGCCGTTAAACTTTGCCAATGAAGGCAAATTAGTGATTGTGGTGAAACCTGAAGCGGAAAATGCGGTGCTTGCTGCACTACACCAGCACCCATTAGGGAAAGATGCGACTACGATTGGTTGTGTCACCGAACAGAAACAAGTCAGATTAGTTGGGATCTTCGGGACATCAAGGTTATTAGATTTACCTCACAGCGAGCCTTTGCCACGTATTTGTTAATTGAAAATGCCCTATAGATAAAACCTATAGGGCGCTCAAATTTATTAACGCCTTAACATGCCTTTATCGATAATAAACTCGATAATGGTTTCTAAGCCGACTTGTTTCTTCAAGTTAGTGAAAACATAGGGTTTGACTGGGCGCATTCTTGCGGTATCGGCTTCCATCACTTCTAATGAAGCCCCGACATAGGGTGCAAGGTCAATTTTGTTAATCACCAGTAAATCGGAATGGGTAATACCCGGGCCGCCTTTACGTGGAATTTTTTCCCCTTCAGCGACATCAATTACATAAATGGTTAAGTCAGCCAGTTCTGGGCTAAATGTCGCACTGAGATTATCGCCACCGCTTTCCACGAATACGATATCGAGGTTTTTATGGCGCATGGCGAGCTCTTCAACTGCCGCTAAGTTCATTGATGCATCTTCACGAATAGCCGTGTGAGGGCAGCCGCCAGTTTCAACACCAATAATGCGGTCTGCATCTAATGCTTCGGCACGGGTTAAAATTTTGGCATCTTCTTGGGTGTAAATATCATTGGTGACAACAGCAATTTGGTAAGTATCGCGCATCGCTTTACATAACACTTCTAATAATGCCGTTTTTCCTGAGCCGACCGGCCCACCGACACCAATTCTTAAGGGTTGATTATATTCTTGCATAGCATTTTCTCATGAACGAAAAAGTCGTGTGTATTGGGTTTCATGCCGACTACTGGCAATAATTTGTGCAGGTGTAAAACTGCCAATATCTTCTAAAGGCCATGTGGCCGATTGCGAGACAATGGTAGGAATGCGCTCGGTTAGGGTGAACAAAATATGTTGCCCCGCACTTTGGCCGAGTGGAATGAGTTTAACACCCGACATCACGGTGTTTTCCAGCCAGCCCCATGCATAGGCGTTACAGAGTTTGTCGATATCAATATTCCAATTGACTGCGGCAAGGGCAAACGCCATAAGCTGCGTTTGTTTAACGCAGGTCAATGTGGTTGTATCAAGCTCAATACCCAGTTGAGGCAGCAAGCGGGCAAAAGCAATACCACGTTGGCGCTCCTCTAACCGCAGTTCCTTGGTTTCACGGCTGGCAATGATAAATTCACACCAATAGGCAACTTTTTCCATATCGGCACTTAATAAGTGGGCGTGAATTTGCCGTAAAACAGGGAGTTCCAATGTCGCAATCGCATGGGTCATTTGCGCTGTTAACCAGCTTGCTAGCGTTTCAGGCGTGGTTACCCAGCCTTTTTCAATGGCCCACTCTAAGCCTTGGGAATAGGTAAATGACCCAACAGGCAAAGACGGGCTGACTAATTGATATAAACGCAAATCCGCTAACATGGATAAACTTCCCAAATATAATTAATGGTGATGATGGTCATCGTGATCGTGATGATGGTGGTGATGCCCACCGGATGAACCACCATAAGCCCCCGGTTCTGGTTGGTATTTTTCCAAACCCACACTGACGATCGCGCCAAGCCCTCGTGCCATATCATCTAAGACATGGTCATGGAAGTAACGACACCAGCCGGCTTCGATTTGCAGTGGAACGTGACGGTTACCTAAGTGATAACAAACACGCGCTAACAGCAGTGGGTCATCGCTATAAACGGTTGATACTTGCTCTTTTGCCGCTTCGATGGTGACTAACTCACCCTCTTCAGTGGCTAAAATATCGCCTTCTTTAAGCACGGTACCACGTGGCAGAAACAACCCTGCTTCTTGACCGTCGCTTAAGGTGACTTTTAAGCGGCTCTTTGTGCGCTCATCCATAGTTAAACACAAGGATAACTCGGTGTGCGATGCTTGGTGGCTATCTATAATTTTAATGAATTTTTTCATGTTCTGGCTCTTTCGTCGGGGGTCAGAATAAAAAGTAACGCTGTGCCATTGGCAGCTCAATCGCAGGTTCACAAACTAATGGAATACCATCGGCTTTTACGATGTAAGTCTGCGGATCCAGCTCAATATGTGGCACATAACTATTGTGGATCATGGATGCCTTACTAATATTTCGGCAGCCTTCCACACGACCAATTTTGCTCTGTAAACCGAGTTTTTCAGGCACGCCGGCATCAATACCCGCTTTCGACATAAAAATCATCGACGTTTGGTATTTGGCTTTACCTAATGTGCCAAACATTGGGCGGTAGTGCACAGGTTGAGGCGTTGGGATAGCCGCGTTGATATCTCCCATAGGGGCATAAGCGACCATGCCGCCTTTCATGATCAAGGCAGGCTTAATGCCAAAAAAGGCGGGATCCCACAAGACGATATCCGCGAGTTTTCCTTTTCCAATTGACCCAACCTCATGGGCAATACCGTGGGCGATAGCGGGGTTAATGGTGTATTTCGCCACGTAACGTTTGATGCGGTTATTGTCGTTTTCTGGTGTATCGCCTTCTAAAGTTCCGCGCTGTAATTTCATTTTATGAGCGCATTGCCAAGTACGAGTAATCACTTCACCAACACGCCCCATGGCTTGTGAGTCCGAAGACATGACTGAAATGGCGCCCATATCATGCAAAATATCTTCAGCGGCGATGGTTTCACGGCGAATACGGGACTCAGCAAAAGCCACATCTTCAGGAATAGATGGGTCTAAGTGGTGGCAAACCATCAACATATCCAAATGCTCATCAACGGTATTAATGGTGTATGGCATGGTTGGGTTAGTTGACGCAGGCAGAATATTGGGCTCGCCCACCGATTTGATCACATCAGGGGCATGGCCGCCACCAGCACCTTCCGTATGGAATACGTGAATGACACGCCCCGCGATAGCTTTTACAGTTTCTTCATAAAAGCCACCTTCGTTTAATGTATCGGAGTGGATAGCGACTTGGACATCCATTTCATCAGCCACATTCAAGCAGTTATGGATGGCCATCGGGGTCGCACCCCAGTCTTCGTGGATTTTCAATCCGATAGCTCCCGCTTCAATTTGTTCGCGGATAGCCTCGGGTTTACTCACGCAGCCTTTGCCAAACAAACCGACATTAATCGGCAGCTCGTCCACGGCTTGTAACATGCGGTACATATTCCAAATCCCCGGCGTGACGGTCGTGGCATTGGTGCCTGCGACAGGGCCGGTTCCGCCACCAATAAAGGTGGTGACGCCAGACACTAAGCCTTCTTCAGCTTGTTGTGGGCAAATAAAGTGAATATGGGTATCAACACCACCCGCGGTGATAATTTTACCTTCGCCTGCAACCACTTCAGTACCGGGGCCAATCACGATATCAACATTCGGTTGCACATCAGGGTTGCCGGCTTTACCAATCCCCGCAATGCGGCCATTTTTAATGCCAATATCGGCTTTAACAATGCCCCAATGGTCGAGAATAATGGCGTTGGTGATTATCACATCAACGCATTGGTCGCTGGTTACTTGGCTTTGTCCCATACCGTCACGAATGACCTTACCGCCACCAAATTTGACCTCTTCACCATAAGTCGTAAAATCTTTTTCAATTTCTAAAAATAATTCTGTGTCTGCTAAGCGTAGGCGGTCACCCGTTGTTGGGCCAAACATATCCGCATAGGCTTGCCGTGAGATGGTTTTCATGATTATTTCTCACTCTCTAATTTTCCCATGATCTTGCCATGGAAACCGTAAATTTCTCTTTTACCGCTAAATGCGACTAACTCAACAGTGCGACTCTGTCCGGGCTCAAAACGAACAGCCATTCCCGCTGGGATGTTTAAACGAAACCCAAGCGTGCCTTCACGTGCAAATTTTAGCGCTTCGTTTGCTTCGTAAAAATGGTAGTGAGAGCCAATTTGTATCGGGCGGTCGCCTGTATTTGCAACGAGGATTATTTGGGTTTCTCGACCTGCATTGAGTTCGATGTCACCTAAATCTTGATTGACTTTAATTTCACCGGGGATCATGTTGCCACCTATACAATTGGGTCGTGGATAGAAACCAACTTTGTGCCATCAGGAAATGTACATTCCACTTGGATGTCTTTGATCATTTCTGGCACCCCCTCCATGACCTGCTCTGCTGTTAACACGGTTCGACCTTCGCTCATTAACTGGGCAACCGTTTTACCATCACGGGCGCCTTCCATAATCGCACAACTGATTAGCGCGACGGCCTCAGGGTAATTGAGCTTTAATCCACGCGCTAAGCGTCTTTCTGCGACGAGACCTGCCGTAAAAAGTAATAATTTGTCTTTTTCTCTTGGGGTTAATTCCATTTTTTGCTCCTAAAAAACGTTTACGTAGCCCAAATACGCGGTGGCTCAGGACAATAACCTAACCAGTATTGTCTTGTTGCCTGCCAAATATGGGCAAAACAGGCCATTATTGGCTCGGTTTGAGAGCCTAATAGCCGCAAAACTAAAATACCGTCCACATCAGTTAGCCCATACTCAAGCGGCCTAACATCGGTAGAGAAAAAACAGGCTAAGCTATCTTGAAGTTCAGCTTTCAATTCATCGCTGGCGGGGTAGATATATAAAGAGCCGAACATGGGAAACTCACGCATGACGGCCGATTGTTTTTGAGAACCGTCGATAAAGATAGATTCTGCCAAGGTGAGCTTGTCATCAATATAAAACTGCAATCGGCCCCGAATATTGCCGTTGTCGAATTGTTCGTTTAATACAGGGCGGCCTAAACACTGGATTTCCCAGCCGATAAATTTTGATGAACTGGTGATCCGCACATGGGTCTCTATGTGAACTTGCGCCTCAGGGAAAAAAATGTTTTCTTGAGGCAACCATTCTAAGAACCCATTAGGTGCCACCGTTAAGGTTTGTACTTGCCGCGCAACACCGCCCGCACTGCGATAAAATTTTGTTGCTCCAGGCGTGGTCAATAACGCATGGGCATGTGGTTGAACATCAATATTGATAAGAAGTTTATCCCCCCCGACAACGCCACCGGGTGGATGAAGTAAATACGTGTGTGCAATGCCTTGCTCGGGGTAGAATGACCGCTGAACCATTAAAGGGCCGATATGTTGTTTATCCGTTAAGCGGGTGACGCCATGTTTTAGTTCATATCGTAAAAAGATTTCAGCTAACCAGCCTGATCCTGAAAAATCAGACATACTTTCTCCTGCAACTTAGTCAACTAAAAATACGCGAACATGTTTAGCTATACCCCTAACAAAAATTGGGTACTTATGATGTAAAAGCTAATGCAAGTAGGGTAGGGTGTGAGTGAATACCAAAATCATTATTATTATGCAGCGTTATCGGCTGCATGTGTCTGCCGCGCGATTCTACACCTTATATCGAAAATTGCCTTTCAATTAAACAGCATTTTATTTAGAAAATATAACAACCATCAAAATAACAGTAAAAAATGAGCGTATATCTATATTGCGATTTCAGCGTAACAGGACTATATTCTCAGCCGCACTGATATGGGGTTGAGATGTTTTACGACGTGACTTTATATCGATTCAACAATCCCTTTTCTTGGGAAGTCATTCTGACATTAACGGCAGTTTATAGAGATTATGGAATATAAATTCTTTCTTTCGGAAAGCCAAATGGTGTTAAAAGCGTTTTATATTGAAAATGCGATGATAGCCATGCTGACGGGCGCGAAAGGAAATGTTGTGATCAACGGTCAATCCATTGAAATTGAAAGCGATGTCACCTTAATTATTCCTAAATATAGTCAAGTTTCTTGCAATATTGTGTGTAATACCGTGAAGCAGCCGCTTGAATTGCACACATTGTCGATGTCGGCAGATGAATTACAACCGGTATTTTTATTACTGAAGACCTTAATGAAGTCGGGTGCACCTCTGACTAGCCACCAACCCATTTACCATGTGTCTCCCCCAGAAACCGTGAGAGATAACTTTAGTTTATTAAAACAATGCTTACCATTAAAAAAACAGAGTGAGTCCCAAGAAGCATTGCTAATGAGACAGAGCCTATATTTTATTTTAATGGCGATATATCAAGATGGTATTGATATTCTAAATCTTTTTCGCTTCAATTATGATGAGCCGAAAAATCAAGCGATTACCCATTTGATCACTCAAGAACCGCAAAAAAAATGGCACTTAGAGGATGTCGCGAAAGCGTTATTTACCACGCCATCCACTTTACGCCGTCATTTGAGCCGCGAAGGGGTGTCTTTTCGCCAATTACTACTCGATGTGCGAATGGGAATGGCGCTGAATTTTTTAACCTTTTCAAATTATTCTGTTTTTCAAATTAGTCACCGTTGCGGTTTTGGAAGCAATGCTTATTTTTGTGATGTCTTTAAGCGAAAATATAATATGACGCCTTCTCAATTTCGGTTGCAATCAAGGCAGTCGAACGACCCGAATTTTATTACCAATTTGTCCTTGCACTCTAACCCGATTGAATTTGACAAAGAAATTGATGGGTAATTGTTAAGGCAGGTCAAACAGGGGCTCAATTTTTACCGTTTCTTGATTAAATTCGAGGTTCTCTTGATATAGCGCCTAGCAATCAGGACGTTAAATTTAATATAACTCATATTTGCTACCTTACACATAGTGAATATCTCACCGATAGCGGCATCAATGACAATAACGACATTGATGATTTGAAATAAAAAATAAAACCTGTCTATAGAGGGATGTATGATTAAAAATATCGTTGCAGCCGTGTGCCTGATGGGGCTTACACTGCAAGCACAAGCGGTAGAACCCGTTCAGTCACAAACCTTACGTTTAGCCATTGGCTCAGAGCCCACTGAAGGTTTTGATCCAATGCTTGGGTGGAGCCACGGTAGTTATTTACTGTTGCATAGCCCATTACTGAAACAAAAAGCGGATCTTTCATGGCATAGCTATATGCTTGAAAGCTATGAACATAATGCCGATGGTAAACAATGGACGCTCAAACTGAAAAAAGGCTTAAAGTTTTCCGATGGCTCACCATTAACCGCTAAAGATGTGGTTTTTACCTATAACAATGCCGCAGCCAGTGGCGGCAAGGTGGACATGGGCAACTTTACCAAAGCAGAGGAAATCGACCCTCTCACCGTAAAAATCACGTTATCTTCCCCACAAAGTACTTTTGTGAATGTATTAGGCTCGTTAGGAATTGTTTGTGCCGATAAATATGATGCGAAAACCTACGCACATAACCCGATTGGTGCAGGCCCTTACCGTTTAGTCGCATTCCAACCGGGGCAGCAACTGATTGTTGAGCAAAATCCATATTATGCAGGGCCAAAAAATGATTTTGGTAAAATGGTCTTTGTTTTCCTTGATGAAGATGCGGCCTTTGCTGCGGCACAAAGCAATCAACTGGAAATCGTCCGTATTCCCGCTGCGGTAGCAGCGAATGCTAATAATGTGAAAAACATGAAATTGGTTGAGCGCTATAGTGTGGAAAATCGCGGTATCTCTTTCCCAATTCCACCTGCGGGTGAGAAAGATGCTCAAGGTAACCCTATTGGTAACGACATCACTTCAGATGTTGCTGTCCGCAAAGCCATTAACTATGCACTTGACCGTAAACTATTGGCGGGATCCGTGTTGGAGGGCTTTGCAGTGCCGGCTTATACCGGTGTTGCAGGGCTGCCATGGAATAACCCAGACTCCGCTTTTAAAGATGGCGATCTCGAGAAAGCGAAATCCATTTTAGAAGAGGCAGGGTGGAAGCTAAACAAAGATGGCTTAAGGGAAAAAGACGGTAAAGTGGCTAAGCTAACCTTATGGTATGCCAGTGGTGATACCACACGTCGAGACCTTGCTCAGGCAATCCGTTCAAGTTTAAAACCCATTGGTATCGAAATGGATTTAAAATCGGGGAGCTGGGAAACCGTTGAACTCAATATGCATGCGAATCCAACACTGTTTGGTTGGGGAAGCTTAGATCCGATGGAGATTGTCCATAATTACAGCAGCAAGGCTGCGGGTGTTGGCTTTTACAACCCGGGTTATTATAAAAATGCTGAAGTCGATCAATTGATTGAAAAAGCGTTAGCGCAAGCTGACCAAGACGCAGCGATCCCGTTATGGCAACAAGTGGATTGGAACGGTAACACGGGGGTGGGTATTAAAGGTGATGCCCCATGGGCTTGGTTGATGAACCTGCAACATATTTATTTACTGAATAATTGTGTTGATTTAGGCACCAGTGCCCCTGAAATTCACGGCTCTTGGTCAGTGTTAAATAATGTCGATGAATGGGCGTGGACCTGTCAGTAATGCGAACCGCACTTGGGCTTTTATTGCGATTTATTTGTTTATTAACCGTAACGGCAGCAGGAATTTTTATCCTGCTGAGTTACTCGCCTATCGACCCAATAAAAGCCTATATCGGCAATGACTTACTGCACGTACCCCCTGAGCAATATGCGCTCATTGCTGCTCGATGGGGGCTTGATCAGCCACTGTGGGTTCAGTTCTGGCGCTGGTTTTCACAAGTCTTACAGGGGGATTTGGGCTATTCCATGCTCTATAACACCCCAGTAATTCAAGTGATTGCTGACCGCCTTGTGCCTTCTTTAGCCCTACTTATTAGCTCTTGGCTGTTCTCTGGCGTTGTTGGTTTTGCGTTGGGTTTGGTCGCGGGGCGTTATTTAAACCGCTGGCCAGACAAACTTATTTCAACGTTATGCTATTTACTTGCTTCAATTCCTGTTTTTTGGGTGGGTTTACTGTTGTTGTCTCTGTTTGCGGTGACATTACAGTGGGCGCCGATATGCTGTGCTTGGCCGATAGGCTTGGATGAGCAAACGGCAACATTTTCACAAAAACTTCATCATCTGGTTTTACCTGTCATTGCGTTGGGTATGTTAGGCGTCGGCAATATCGCATTGCATACACGTGCCAAAGTGGTTGAGGTGATGAGCAGTGAATTTATTCATTATGCACAAGCTCAAGGAGATAAAGGCTGGTCGATGATAGGCTTTCATGTCCTAAAGCATGCCATCACCCCCGCAATTTGTTTGCAGTTTGCTTCTATTGGTGAATTATTGAGTGGGGCATTATTAGCAGAAAAAGTATTTGCCTATCCAGGCTTAGGTCAGGCGACGATTGATGCAGGGTTACGTGGAGATATTCCCTTGTTGATGGGGATCGTGATGTTATGTGCTGCGCTAATATTTTTTAGCAATACGATAGCCGACAGCTTGCTAAAAAAAGTGAATAAGGGAGTGATGAGGTCGTCATGACATATAACCCGAATCGTGCTTTGCTTAAGTTAGCTTTCTCATTGCTTTTATTGGTCATCGTCAGTATCTATGCGTTTGGTCTCTCCCTCAATGATATTGAAATGAATTTACTCGATAGGCGATTGCCACCGTCGTGGGCACATCTATTTGGGACAGATAATTTAGGGCGTGATTTATTTGCCAGAACTTTTCAAGGTGTGGCAACCAGCTTGCAAATCGGCCTTATGGCGGCCATTACCAGTGGTTTTATTGCGCTTGTTATGGCCGGATTATCTTCAATAAGCAAAGCCATGGACTATATGGTACGTGGTATTATTGATGCCATGTTGGCATTACCCCATCTTTTATTGCTGGTATTGATTTGTTTCACGTTGGGAGGCGGAAAAATGGGGGTTATTTGGGCGGTTGCACTAACGCATTGGCCAAAACTCGCCTTAATTTTACGTTCGGAGTTACAACGAGTTAGCCAGTCAGATTACATTATGTTATCTCAACGTATTGGTAACAGTGCATTTTATCGCTGGCGCTATCACTATTTACCCATGATTTTGCCGCAATGGATGGTCGGGACGTTATTAATGTTTCCCCACGCAGTATTACACAGCGCAGCATTAAGTTTTTTAGGTTTTGGTTTATCGCCCCATGAGCCCTCACTGGGCATTTTATTGTCTGATGCATTGCGTTATCTCAGCACAGGAGCGTGGTGGCTGGTGGTCTTCCCTGGCGTTGCTTTAGTTGGGTTAGTGTTATTATTTGACCAATTCGCCAAAGCCTTACAACAGTTATGGTTGAAGGGGGCCGTATGTTGAGTCTTGATAATCTCACCGTGGATGTCGCGCAATTTCGTTGGTTAGGGCGTAAACGTTGGTCGCCGTTACTGCAAGGGATTTCATTGGATATTCAGCCCGGTGAGATGGTTGCATTGGTAGGTGGGAGCGGAGAAGGTAAGAGCTTGTTATTACAGAGTGTTTTGGGGTTACTTCCCCATAATATGCGCTGTCGTGGCGGTATTCACCTTAATGGTAAAAAGCTGACTGAACAAAACAAAGCTCAGCATCGTGGAAACGCATTATGTTATATCCCTCAAGGGGTTAATGCGCTTAATCCGTTAATTCGTATCGGCCCACAATTAGAACGTGCCGCTGTGTTAAGTGGGCAGCATATTAAAATGCACGATGTCGCACGGCATTTACAGCAATATAATCTGCAAGGCTCATTGGTAGATAGCTACCCAAACCAGTTATCCGGTGGAATGGCTAAACGGGTACTCGCCAGTAGTGCGACACTCTCGCGCGCGCAATATATTTTAGCGGATGAAATTTCATCATGGCTGGATGATGACCATGCCATGCAGCTACTCGAAAACATTAAATCGCTCTGCCACGATGGCCGAGGTGTTTTATGGGTCACCCATGATTTGTCCATGGCCGTGCGTTTTGCTGACCGCATCGCTTTGTTACGTAACGGCGAACTGGAAGACGTGTTAAGTAGCCAAAAACTGCAACAAGGCGGTGGTGGTAAATGGCTGCAATCGCTGTGGAATGCATTACCTGAACACCAATTTATGGCAAGTAAATGAGTATCACTGAACCTATTTTCCAAGTAAATAATTTATGCATTGAACAAGGTGGCCGACGGCTGTGGGATGGCTTTAGCATGTCACTGACTAGCGGTGAACGCCTTGGGATCTCTGCCCCCAGTGGTTTTGGTAAAACTACGTTAGGCCGAGTACTCGCTCAGTGGCAACATGCAACCCAAGGAACCATTTTGTTTGAAGGGAAACCGTTACCTCAGCAGGGTTATTGTCCTGTTCAATTAGTCCCTCAGCACCCTGAAAAAAGTTTTAATCCATACCGTACCGTAGGGGCGAGCTTATCTGATGCATGGCAACCGGATGCAGATTGGCTGGATCAGTTTTCAATTAAACCTACTTGGTTAGAAAGGCGACCTAGTGAGTTATCCGGTGGTGAACTCGCCCGAATTGCGTTACTGCGAGCCCTTGACCCGCGAACAAAAATTTTAATTGCCGATGAGGTCACCGCACAATTAGACGCTAATTTGCAAAAAGAGATTTGGCAGTTGTTAGTGAAATTATCCGAAGAGCGACCACTAACAATGGTTATTTTTAGCCATAACAAAGCGTTATTAGAAAAAGTGTGTAGTCGTATTTGGACTGCGAATACACTACTATGAAATAAAATGGGTTATTAATCCTTTGATACCCACAGTAAATTAAAGTGCCACTTGGCTAATTACATGTGTGATTAGCCTGAAAACGAAGTTCACTCTAGGCATTTTTGACAAATGTCATAGGGATATCAATTCCCATCCTCTATTTTAAACCCCTCAAATGAAAATGATAACCATTACTATTATTGGGGTGAATATATGTCTTATCGTTTAAAACGGCACCAATTGGCGCATTGTATTGCACTCACTTTAGGCATCGGATCTTTGGCGACACCAATTGGGTTCGCTGCACCAGCAGTAACAGCAGATAAACTGATCGTCACGTCTTCAACAGGGCAAAGCCGCTTGGTACCGAGTGAACAGCAAGAAAAAGATAAACTCGAAAAAGTGGCAGGCGGAACAAATTTAGTGGTTATCGAAAAAGAGACTCGCCTTGCGACTTTACAAGATGCTCTTGATTACCAGCCAGGGTTGGTTATCCAAAATTTCTTTGGGGGAATTGACCAGCCACGTTTGAATATTCGTGGCTCAGGCGTGCAAAGTGCACCGCTTGCCCGTGGTGTGTTGCTGCTCCAAGATGGTTTACCTGCAACGGATGCAGATGGCAGTTTTCATATCAGTACCTTAGAAATGCGTGATGCGCGGATGGTGAGTGTGCGCCGTGGTGCAAATAGCCTAAACCCACAAAGCAACAGCCTCGGTGGTGAGCTCGATGTGCTTTCTTACACAGGCAGAAATGAACAAGGCCGCCTACGCTATGAGTATGGCTCCCATGGGCGTGAAGGGTTACAAACTGCTTTCGGCGGTGTTTCTGACGATGGGGTATTTGATGGCCGTGTTAATTTCACTTATGACCATTTTGATGGTTATCGCAAGCACTCCGCTTCCCAACGTAAAACGTTACGCAGCAACTTTGGCTATGTGACCGATAACTTTGAAAACCGAACTTGGTTGAGCTGGACAGACTTTCGCTTTGACGTTGCGGGGCCAGTTTCTGAAGAGGTACTAAATAATAACCCAACGGATGTGTACCCGATGGTATGGTTGCGTGACCCACACCGTAATGTTGAGCAATTGCGAGTGGCTAACCGCTCTGACTGGCAAGTGGATAACCAAGCGATTGGCGCAGGAGTTTGGCACATTCGTACCCATGATAATTTTACCACCCCCGCATACTACCGCTTTAGTCGCAGCCACAGTGAAGGACTGCAATTTACCTACAATATTGAGACTGAACCCGTTACTTACCGCACGGCACTTGCTTGGGATCAGATGACCCTACAAACCGAATTAATGCAAAATCGTAAAGGGACACCCGCAGACAAAACAAAAATAGGCAAATATGATGGCCGAGCTGAAAACCTCTACGGCAGTGTTGGGGTGGATTTACATATTACGCCAACCGTGACAGTTAATTTAGATGTCAAAGGCACGCATGCACGCCGTGATGTGGAAAAACGGCAAAGCCATTTGTCGTTAGACCAAAGTTGGACATTTTGGACACCAAAAGCGGGTGTTATTTGGCGCCCAACAGAAAGTCAGCGCTACTTTGCCAATATCAGTGCGAGTGAAGAACCAGCGACATTTTGGGAAATTATTAACTCCAGTAATGGAAAATTGACGAAACTTTCACCACAAAAAGCCATCACTTATGAAATTGGAGGGGAAGGGGATGTCACGGATGGGTTGAAATGGAACTTAGCGCTGTATCGTAGCCAAATTAAAGATGAGTATATCACCACTTATGACAGTGCGGGGACTGTTGTGGGCGTGTTTAATTATGCCGCGAAAACGCGCCATCAAGGCTTAGAAGCAGGGCTTGCGGGACGCGTTGGCGCAGGGCCGGGAGATATTAATTACCGAGTTTCTTGGACTTATAACGATTTTCGCTTTATGGGCGGAGAATATAATGGCAACTATATCGCGGGTATTCCACGCAATATTGTCGCTGCCGAGGTGTTATATGAAATTGGGGACTGGAGTGTTGGACCGAATATTCATTGGGCGCCAACCGATATGGCAGTTGACCACCAAAACAACCTTGATATTCAAAAGCGTAAACATTATGCCGTACTGGGACTTAAAGGCAGTTATAAGCCAACAGAACAGTGGTCTGTGTATTTGTCGATGGATAATTTAACGGATGAACGTTATGCGACAACATCGGTTGCTAACCAAACTGTCACCGCAAAAGACAGTACCTTATTCCCCGGTATGGGGTTTAATGTGAATGGTGGCGTAACCTATAATTTCTAATAATAAATAAACGCATTAATCTTGGTTAATGCGTTATGCCTAAAATGGACGCTGTGCAGAAATAGATAATTGCGTTAAGTAGTTTTCATTATGGATATGCACAGTGTCTTTTTCGATATCAATAAACCCTTTTTGCCGCCAGCCAGAAACCAACCGGCTGAGTGTTTCGTAACGTATGCCTAATTTAGCCGCGAGCTGGCCTCGTGATAAAGGCAAAATAATATTTGAAGTCAATTGCTTGTGTTTTAAATCAAGGATATAAGCGGCTAATCGTTGTTCAGCAGAGCTTGAGGTTAGCCAATCGATATGGTTAATGTTTTCATACAGTTTGCTACTAAAACGCATGAGTAATTTTTCCATAATCTGTGGGCAAGCATGGCATAGTCGTAAAATATCGCGTTTATCGAGTAGCAAGGCTTCACCGTCGGTTTTCGCTCGTAAACTCATCGGATAGCGATTGTGCGGCATAAAAACCGCGGCGATGGCAACGATTTCCCCTGTGCAAAATAAACCGAAAATTTTTTCCTCGCCCAGATAAGTGTGGCGGTACACCTCGATTTGCCCGCTTATCATTAGGGGGCAATGTTTGAATGGCTCCCCTTCATGATTCAGAACTTCACCGCTTTTAAAGCGAATATGGCCACAATTTTCCAGCAGCAATGCCAGTTTTTCATCTTCCACCCCATTAAATAGCAAGCACGATTTTAGGGCATTGAGCGATTGTGTATGGGGGAAAACGTTTTTGACAAATGTCATAGGTCATCCTCTTACGTCGTCTTAGAATGGCCTAAGTATAAATGATAATCATACACATTATCAATTGAGATATTAGCAGAGAGCTGAATAACCCTATGATAAATAATGCTTTTAGACTCGCCGCTGTTTTTCTAACTATTGGTGGGATGACCAACGCAAGTGCATCACAAGCCGTTGATTTCAGAGATATGTCGGGTGATGAAATTCATTTGTCAGCCCCTGCAAAACGTATTGTCGTGATCCCGATCCCTGCCGCTTCGATGTTAGTTGGTATGGATGAAAGCAGTGAAAAATTAGTCGGAATGCACCCTTTTGCAAAGGTTGCCGCTCGGGATGGCATGCTAAGCCAAATGTTTTCGCCAGTTTTACAGGTGAATTCAAATGTTGTGGGGAATAATTTTACGCCAAATATTGAAGCGTTACTTAATGTCGAGCCCGATCTGGTATGGCAATGGGGACACCGAGGGGATGACATTATCTCACCAATGCGAGATGCGGGGTTGACAGTCGCAACACTCGATTATGGGCAAGAAAGCTATACGCAAGAGTGGATCCGTTTAATGGGGCAAACACTTGGCCATAATGATAAAGCACAAAAAATGATCCAGTGGCGTCAACAAGTTGTCGATACGCTCTCGGCAACCACCGCTAAAATTCCTGAATCTGAACAGCCACGAGTTTTATATCTTTCACATTTTAATCAAAGCATTCAAACGTTTGGTTCAACATCGCACAACAATGCGGATTTTGCTCTGGCGGGAGGGGTGAGTTTAAATCGTGACCTAACTGGGCCAAGAACCCTTAATATTGAGCAAATTCTGGTTTGGGATCCTGACATTATTCTGTTGGGTAATTTCGAAGAGGGGTTATCGCCAGCTGACGTTTATCGTAACCCTATGTTAAGTGAAGTCACTGCAGTGAAAAACCAGCGTGTGTATAAGCTTCCCATTGGTGGTTTTATCTGGGATGCACCAAACCAAGAAACCCCACTCTACTGGCAATGGTTATCGATGATTTTTCACCCAGAAACGATGAAAATGCCATTGAGGGAAGAAATTCGCCTGCGATATCAGCAACTTTATGGTTATGACGTTTCGGATGAGCAAATAGACGACATATTACAAATGGAAATGAACAAAAACAGCCAACACTATCTTTCTTTAATGGGGAAACCGCATGCGTAGGCCCCAATATCTTTGGCTTGTTTTCGCTATTTGCCTATTGTTGACTTTTGTTTTGGCACTCAGCTGTGGCCGCTACCCAGTTTCGTTTTCTGCGGTTTGGCATATTCTCTATGACACTATTTTTGGTAACGAAATGGTGGGGAACTATAGTCGTACAGAACAAAATGTTGTGCTGAATGTACGTTTACCCCGTGTTCTGATAGCCGGTACAGCAGGGGCGGGGTTAGCCGTTGCGGGGGCGGCTTTGCAGGGTCTTTTCCGTAACCCATTAGTTGGGCCACAAATTATTGGTGTTTCATCAGGCGCCGCACTCGGCGGGGCTTTAGCCATTTTATTATTTTCCTCTTTAGTTATCACCATTTCATTCGCTTTCATCGGTGGGTTGTTGGCTATCGTGCTGGTTTTCTTATTGGGTTTGAATCGCCAAGGTAGCCAGCTATTAATGTTGATCCTTGCTGGAGTCATTATTAATGCTTTTTTTGCTGCATTAATTTCGTTAATTACCTATTTTGCAGACCCAAACAACACGTTACAAACCATTGTTTTTTGGCTTATGGGCAGTTTTGCTAGCGCCTCTTACCTCAAGCTCAATATTATTTTTCCGGTTGTGCTGGTCTGTGTTTTGGTTATTTCTGCGCTGCGTTTTCGTATTAATGTGCTGTCCCTTGGGGAAGAAAATGCACAAGCCTTAGGGATGAAAATCAATAGAACCCGTTGGGCGGTGTTACTCAGCGTTACTTTGATCACCAGTGCGACAGTAGCGGTATCCGGCACTATTGGCTGGGTAGGGCTAATTGTTCCCCATATTGCACGATTAATAGTAGGGCATGACCACCGAATATTACTGCCTGCCAGTGCCGTCATTGGTGGGATTTATATGGTGGCTGTCGACACTTTCGCACGCAGTATGACCAATGCAGAAATTCCATTGAGTGTGATCACCGCCCTGATCGGCGCCCCCATTTTTGCGTTACTTATCCACACATTAAATAAAAAGGTGGCCGATTTATGATCCAAGTTGAACACCTTAATTTCAACATTGCCCAACGCCAGTTATTTACCAACTTAAGTTTTCGGCAACCAAAAGGCAGTATTGGTGCGATTTTAGGGCCAAATGGCCGTGGTAAAACAACCTTATTAAAGCTCTTACTCGGCTTACAAAAAGGGGCAACGGGCAATATTTTATTGAATGCACCGGTGGCTTATGTTCCACAGCTTAGTGGTTCACTGTTTCATTACTCTGTTCGCACAATGGTGAGTCTCGGGCGTATTCGTCATTTGCCTTGGTATGCCTCACCTAATGAAAAAGATCACCAAATTGTAGAGCAGTGCTTAGCGTACTTAGGCATAAGCAAGTTTGCGGACCAGCCTTTTAACTGCCTCAGTGGCGGAGAAAAACAGATGGTCATGATTGCGAGAGCATTAGCCAGTGAACCAGAAATCCTGATCCTTGACGAACCGACATCCGCATTGGATCTCGCCAACCAAGACAGTGTGCTCAGCGTATTACGTGACTTAGCCATACACCGCGGAATGACTATCTTGTTTACGAGTCATTACCCGCAACATGCGCTGCATATCGCTGATTATTCACTGTTGTTATTTAACGGCAGTGGCTGTTTATTTGGTGAAACTGAACACATTTTAACGGAAAAAAACCTGTCACAGCTGTACCAATTACCCGTTGCAATTACGCCAATGGATTATCAAGGCCGGCAGACCCAAGGGGTTATTCCGCTATTTAGATAACTGAATGAAAACGATTGAATTAAGGAATATTAAACGATGAGCAATAACACAGTAAGCAGTAACACGATTACACCCGCAGAAGCGCTGATTATCAACCAGTTAATTAATTATACTGAACAGGGGATTGCTAGCCGTGTATTAGCGAAGAATGGCGGGGGAAATATCACCTTATTTGCTTTTGATAAAGGCCAAGCGCTATCTGAACACAGCGCCCCTTTTGACGCTATTGTAATGGTTGTTGAAGGGAGTTTACAACTCACCATCGAAGGAAAGCCTGTGATGGCTAAACCGGGGGAAATCGTCAGAATGCCCGCTAATATTCCTCATGCGGTAGATGCGCTAGAGCCCGCAAAAATGTTGTTAGTTATGTTACGTGAGCCTGAAACGGCTTGTACACACTAGCTTGGAGGTGCGAATGGACCAATCATTTACCAGCCATGAAGCCGGGCACAAATTTTTAGCGCGCTTGGGGAAAAAACGTCTACGCCCAGGGGGAAAAGAAGCTACTGAGTGGCTACTTAGCCAATCAGGGTTACATAAGAACAGCCAAGTCCTTGAAGTAGCCTGTAATATGGGAACCACCGCCATTGAAATAGCCTCCCAATTTCATTGCCATATTACGGGTATTGATATGGATAAGCAGGCGCTCGCTCAGGCACAAAAAAATGTGGCGAATAAAGGATTAACCGATTTAGTAACAATCCAAATGGCGGATGCATCAAAATTACCATTTGAAGATAACAGCTTTGATGTGGTCATTAATGAAGCCATGCTGACCATGTACGGTGATAAAGCGAAAGCGAAGTTATTGCAGGAGTATTATCGAGTACTAAAACCGGGGGGCTGTCTATTAACCCACGATATTGCATTTAAGGATGCCCAAGCGGTACAAAATGTGGTTTCTCAAATGCAGCGGGCGATTAATGTCAAAGCGCAGCCATTACCTGAGACACAATGGGTGGAATTATTTCAACAAGCGGGTTTCCAGCAAGTGCTCTCTCACACCGGGCCAATGACATTATTATCCCCAAAAGGGCTGATTTACGATGAGGGCGTTTTCGGTGCACTAAAGATTGTCCGTAATGCACTGAAAAAAGAAAATCGCCCCCAATTTTTGCGTATGTTCCGTCATTTTCGGCAAAATCGTGGGAAATTGAATTATATCGCTGTCGTTAGTGTGAAGTAATTAATAGGAAAACTTTGCGCAAGGATGCGTGATTAGTACTGAATAACCTTTCATTTCTTGATGTTAATAATAATAATTCTTATATTTATCTTGATTCTTAGTTACTGTTGTTAATAATTATTTGATAAAATAATAAACAGTAATTTAATTATATATTGTGATTTATTTTTATAATCAATAACAGCGATTTTAATAATGTAAAGGTTTAATTTAATGAAAATAAAGCATTTATTTATTATCTCCCCTTGCTTTCTACCCTTTTTTTCTCTCTCCGTATTTGCCGCTGATAAAAAAGAAGAATCCATAACCGTATCCGCTACGCGTGGGTATAAATCAGTTTCAGAAATGGCACAAACCACATGGGTGATTGATAATGCTGAAATTGAACAGCAAGCTGAAGGTGGAAAAGAGTTAAAAGATATTTTAGCGCAGCTTATTCCAGGAATGAGTGTCAGCGGCCAAGGGCGGACAAACTATGGCATGAATATGCGTGGCCGTTCAATGATTGTTATGGTGGATGGGGTACGCCTTAACTCTTCTCGTAGTGATAGTCGCCAATTAGATTCCATCGATCCTTTTAATATTAACCATATCGAAGTTATTTCAGGTGCTACGGCGATGTATGGTGGCGGTAGCAGCGGCGGCTTGATTAATATTGTGACGAAAAAAGGCCAAGAAGAAAAACAAGTTTCCCTGCAATTAGGTGGAAAAACAGGCTTTAACAATGGTAAGGATCACGATGAAAATATTGCCGCAGCAGTAAGTGGTGGTAACGAGAACGCTCACGGACGTGTTTCTGTTGCTTATCAACGCTATGGTGGTTGGTATGATGGTAAAGGTAATGCGATTAATATCGATAATACCCAAACAGGGTTACAATTTTCTGATCGCTTGGATGTGATGGCGTCAGGCACTATCAAAATCGATGAAAAACAACAGGTTCAAGCTGTTTATCAGCATTATAAAAGTGAGTCTGATGGTAAACACGGCCTCTATTTAGGAAAAAATTTTTCCGCGGTTAAAGGGCAAGGTGAAGCTTATAACAGCAGTAAATTAAGTTCTGACCGTTTGCCGGGAACTGAGCGTAATTTGCTCAATTTACAATATTCAAATGCAGATGTATTTGGGCAGGATTTTGTTGCACAGGTTTATTATCGTGATGAATCACAAAAGTTTTATCCCTTCCCAACTCTGACTGGCAAAGATGTTACAAGTATCAGCTCATCGGATCAAAAAACCAATTTTTATGGAACCAAGCTGACGTTCAATAGCCAACCTATCGATGAATTAACGTTAACTTATGGTGTGGATGCAGAGCATGAGCAATTTCGCGCGAACCAAATGTTTTTTGATTTAGATAAAGCGAAAGAATCCGGGGGGATGGACTTAACTAAAGCTTTCCAAATTGGCCGCTATCCAAGCTATACCACGACGAATATGGCGACATTTTTACAAAGTAGTTATGACATTACGCCAATGTTCACATTAAGCGGTGGTGTGCGTTATCAGTACACAGAAAATAAAGTGGATGATTTTATTGGTTATGCACAGCAAGAAGCCATTGCTAACGGCAAAGGTAAATCAGCCGATGCAGTACCGGGTGGGAAAACGGATTACAACAACTTACTGTTTAACGCAGGGCTGCTGGTTAACCTAACCGAAGAGCAACAAACATGGTTTAATTTCTCTCAAGGTTTTGAAATTCCTGATATTGCTAAGTATTACGGAACTGGTGACTATGCGAAGACTCCAGATGCCAATGGCCACTATCATCTAAATAAAAGCGTTAACATTAATGATACCAAGGTAAAAGGAATCAAGGTTAATTCCTTTGAGTTAGGATGGCGCTATACAGGGGAAAACCTGCGCACGCAAGTTGCTACCTATTATTCATTATCTGATAGAAGCTACGGCATTAATAAAGATGACATGAGCATCTATATGAAAACCGATAAACGCCGTATTTATGGGGTTGAAGGCGCGGTGGATTACTTCTTTGCTGATTCAGATTGGAGTGTAGGAAGTAATTTCAATCTACAAAAATCAGAAACTAAAGTGGATGGTAGCTGGGAAAAATGGAGTGTTGACTTCGCGAGCCCGTCAAAAGTGAATGCTTATATTGGTTGGGAACCGAATGATTGGGCACTACGCTTACAAAGCCAACAAACGTTCAATTTAACGGATGCGGCTGGTAAGAAACTTGATGGCTATAATACCGTTGATTTATTAGGAAGTTATATGTTGCCAGTGGGTAAAGTCAGTTTTGCAGTTGAAAACTTACTGGATAAAAATTACTCCACAATTTGGGGGCAACGAGCACAAAGCTTATATAGCCCTAAATACGGTGCTGCAAACCTGTACGATTATAAAGGCCGTGGTCGAACCTTTGCTCTGAATTACAGTGTGACGTTCTAGTTGGATGTTTTAGTCAAAAATAAGCCACTTCACAGTGGCTTTATTCATAGCAACCTCTTTAAATTTAAGGTAAAAGATTTTCCATGAAATTATTTCTCACAGGATTATTGTGCATATTAAGTCTTTGGGCACAGGCAAAAACGCCGACGGTGATCACTGACTTACAAGGCCGTGAAGTCACCGTTAATCTTCCCGTTGAAAAGTTATTTCTGGTGGATAGCCGTGATATTTTGTCCGTGGATATTGCTGCGGGTAAAAGAGGGATATCCAGTATTGCGGGTTGGAGTGATTCACTTACACAGTACGCACCAGATTTAAAACAAGCTTATTTCAGTATGTTGCCTGAATTAGGCCAAATTCCAACGTTAAAGAAAACTCGTGAAGCCGGCCTCCAAGTTGAAAAACTGATCGAGCTAATGCCTGATGTGGTAATTATGCATAAGGCTAATTATGGCGCGATGCGTGATAGCCAAATTTTACCGCAACTTGAAGCAGCTGGTATCCAAGTCATTTTTATTGATTTTCGAATGGATATCGCGAAAAACACGCCAAAAAGTATTTTATTATTAGGTGAGTTATTAGGAACACAAGAAAGAGCGGAACGATTTGCAAAGCTGTACCACGAAAAATTAGATGCGATTGAAAGCCAATTATCTCAGCCATTTCCAACTGTCTTGATTGAAGCGAATGCAGGGTTATTTACGGATAATTGTTGTCAACTTTATGGTCGTTCAGGTTACGGTTCTTTAGCGGCCCTGGCAGGTGGAAATAATCTAGTTGCAGATAGCTTTCCTGCAAAAGGGGCTGAAAGTTCCATTGAGAATATTATTACATTAAACCCAGAATATTATTTACTGACAGGCGCCGATTGGCACAACTTTAATCGTCGCTCGCTCGCAGTAAGCTTAGGATATAATGCAAATAAAGCTAACGTGCAGAAGCAGTTATCAGTATTAATGGATAGACAAGGGATCTCATCATTAACGGCAGTTAAAGAAAAGCGCGTTATGGCGATTTACCATAATTTTTACAACAATCCGATGAATATATTTGCCATTGAAGCTATGGCTAAATTTATGCATCCAGAACGATTTAGCGCATTAAATCCAGAACAAAACTTAGTCGAATTCCAAAATCAATTTACAGAGATCCGAGAAACTGGCGTGTTTTGGGTGAGTTTATAAACAGAGTCATCCTGCGTTTTTTGAAGTATAAGTATCAAGATGGTAAATCATATTTTATTATCGTAGATACTCATTTAAAATTAAAATTTTTAATCAGTTAGATATAATTTTTATATCTAACTGGTCCGTATTTCTTTTGTATAAATGAGCCAATAAAAGACATTGTAGAGATGGAGGTGAAAATAGTATAACTAAATATTTATAGGCACTTTTATAAGTGGATTTCACATAAAATAAATCATTTATTGATGGTCTTATTTTGTTTTTATTTATAGCTGATTATTTTTAATGTTCATTATTAAAATGTTTAACTCAGTATGAAATTAATCATCAAAATTAGAATATATAATTTATATAAATAATATGCTAATAATAGATGGCTACATAATCCTATATTTAAAATTTCCAATGGAGTTCAAAATGAGAAAGGTTATTATATCTAGCGTATTATTTGCTGTATCTACAATTTCATTTAACTCAATGGCAGCAGACAAAAATACGGTTACACCTGAGAATATGACTTGTCAGCAATTTATTAATTTAGATCCTCAAAGCTGGGCACCTATTGCGTTATGGGTAACAAACCAAGAAACGCAATTTAAAGGTGGAGATTATGTTTCACTAACAGAGCAAAGTGTTGCTGAAGTCCCTCTGATTGTTGAGTTTTGTAAGAAAAAACCGGAAGGCACTCTACAAGATTATTTAGCATCTAAGAAATAAAGCAAACTATTATGCCATGGAGGGCATAATAGCCATTTCCGATTAGGAAAATGGCTATTATACTGTGGTAGATTAGAAATCTCTATTTTAGAAACATTGAACCGACCTATCTTTATTTCTTTACCGCTAATTTATCTGCTAAGTAATCAATAAAAGCACGGGTCTTAGCCGGTAAAACAAAAGTACTTGGGTAAAGTAATTGAATATTTTGTTTCGGCAAACGGTATTCAGGTAATACATGAACTAAGCGTTCATACCGCAAGTCATCATCAACCATCCAAGCTGGGCATATTGCAATACCTAATGAGGCTAACACCATATGGTGAATAACGGCGGCAGAATTAGACTCGTATTGGTTTTTAATTAGAGGTAAGTAATATTTTTCATTTTTTGCGTTCTGTAAAAAATATTGCGGATCTTGCCAGTTTAATAACGCATGGTTAATCCATGGAACATTTGCTAAATCAGTGAGTTGTTTGATTGGGTGTTTTTTTAGAAATTCAGGGGTGGCAACTAAGTAAATTTCATATTCACCCAGTTTTTTCATTTTATGGGATGAATTTTTTAAATTACCTAACCGAATAGATAAATCGAGTTTCTCTGTGATAAGGTCATCTAAGGATGAGTTAAATGAATACTGTAACCTTAGCTTAGGATAAAGGCGGCAAAATTCAGGTAGTAGTGGTAAAATAAAACGTTGGCCAAACTCACTCGTTGATGAAAAGCGCAGCAAACCTACAATATTAGTGCCTAAATTTTGGCTTTTTTCGAAAGCTTCATCTATTTGACTTTGAATACGTTTAAAGTCGTCATAGAAATGTTTTCCCACTTCTGTTAATGCAATATTCCGCGTATTTCGTGTCAGCAAGCTCACATTGAGCTGAGTTTCTAATTGTTTGATATCCACACTAACCATAGAGCGGCTTAGCCCTAAAATATCTGCGGCTTTCGTGAATGAACCGGAGTCAACAACTTGTAGAAAGCTGATAATCTTTTTGAGGTTTTTTTGCATAATGGTGGCAATTGTTCTTTTTTATTAAACAATCATGTTACCTCCCTTATATCGACAAAGAAAGTACTTAAATCTATTCTTTGCCGCCGGAGGAAGTCCATGACTTATCGATACAAAATTGCCACAGTATTTTTACTCGGTTTCTTTATTGATTGTATTAATATTTTTATGTCGGCGATAGCATTACCTGATATTGCATCGTCATTTTCAGCGAGCCAATCTCAAGTTGCTTGGGTTGCCAATGGCTATATTTTAGGTTTAGTGCTGGTGATGCCCATCAGTTTATGGCTAGCAGGCAGGCTAGGTAATCAAAAGCTACTTTGCTATTCCATGTTGCTTTTTTCTGTTGCAGCTTGGTTCAGTGGGAGCAGTGATTCAATTTATAGTTTAATTTTTTGGCGTTTTATCCAAGGAGCTGCGGGAGGGTTATTAATTCCTGTAGGTCAGGCACTCGTTTTTGCATTATTTCCAAATAATGATCGTCAGCGTATATCAACATTGATTATGACAGTCGCGTTAATTGCGCCTGCATTCTCACCTGCCATTGGTGGTTTAATTATTGATTCTTTATCTTGGCATTGGGTTTTTTATGCTAATTTACCTTTTTCATTGCTAACGGCCGTACTTGCCTGGGTTTGGATAAAAAATGATGGGAAAACAATAAGAGAAAAGCCAGATATTTTGGGGCTAATAATGGTAAGTTTAAGTTTATTAAGCTTATTATTATCATTCTCTTTTTATAATGACTATCACAATTTATTATTGGCTTTGGTGAGTTTTGCTACTTCAGCTCTCGTATTTGTTATTTATCTTAAATATGCCAAAAAATGTCGAGAACCTATTTTAAATTTTCAGTTATTGAAAAACGCCAATCTGCGTAACGCTTTTATTGTTTACTATGCTGTTCCCGGTATTTTTACAGGGGTTAATTTACTCAATATTTTTAATCTACAAGAGAACATGGGATTCAGTGCGGCACAAACAGGGTTATTCATGGTGCTATATGCATTGGGAGCGGTGATATCAATGCTAACTGGTGGACGCCTTTATTTGCAGATAGGGAAAAAACAATTATTTATTATTGGTATTACATTACATAACCTTGGTATTTTTCTGCTTTATTGGGTTTCATCTTCAAGTCAGCTCTATTTATTAATAATCGCTTATTTATTGATGGGGATGGGTGGTGGATTGAGCGCCAATACTGCACAAATTAGCTCGCTGATGGACTTCAAAGGCAAAGATTTACTTCAAGGGAGCGTATTGTGGAATATTAATCGACAAGTCGCATTTAGTGTTGGCGCCGTCATATTTATTTCTATATTTAGCCTAACGACTTTTTCGAGTGATTTATTACGCTATCAATATACGTTTCTTATCGCATCAATACTCGGGTTACTTTCATTAATTTCAGTGATCAAGGAAAAATAAATGAGTGAAACAATGGAAAGAGCGCTGCAAAGCGTTGTGGACGTACATGTCTTAATTGAGAATGTTTTTATGGGGAGAAATGGTGATAAAAGTTTGGCTCCTCTATTAGCCAGTTTCGATGAGCACTTCAAAATGGTTACAACTCAGGGCCATTGTATTGGGTTAAATGAAGTGACTCAGCTATTCAGTCAGAATGTCGGGGCTAGAACATCATTTTCTACAGAGTGTATTAATCTGATTCCATTGCGCGAAGACAATGGTTATTGCTGGGTTCAATATCAAGAAAAACAGCAAATAAACGGTATTGAGTCGTTAAGAATTTCTGCTGCATGTATCAGGGTCGAAGCAGAAAAGTGTGTTTGGGTTTATTTGCATGAAACATGGGTTATGTAGCTTTTCATGGTTTTAGTGGTCATAAAAAAACACCTGCCGGAGCAGGTGTTTTTAGATATAAATCAACTAATTATTCGTCAAGGAAACTGCGCAGAACTTCTGAGCGGCTTGGGTGACGTAATTTACGTAACGCTTTCGCTTCGATCTGACGGATACGTTCACGGGTAACATCAAACTGCTTACCGACTTCCTCAAGGGTGTGGTCAGTATTCATGTCGATACCAAAACGCATACGTAACACTTTAGCTTCACGAGCGGTTAAGCCAGCTAACACCTCGTGAGTCGCTGAGCGTAAGCTTTCTGACGTTGCAGAGTCTAAAGGCAGCTCTAAAGTCGTATCTTCAATAAAATCACCTAAATGTGAATCTTCATCATCACCGATAGGGGTTTCCATAGAGATTGGTTCTTTAGCAATCTTCAGGACTTTACGAATTTTATCTTCCGGCATTAGCATGCGTTCTGCCAGTTCTTCTGGCGATGGCTCACGGCCCATTTCTTGCAGCATTTGGCGAGAGATACGGTTCAGTTTATTGATAGTTTCAATCATGTGAACCGGGATACGAATAGTACGTGCTTGGTCAGCAATTGAACGCGTGATAGCCTGACGGATCCACCAAGTTGCATAAGTTGAGAACTTATAACCACGGCGATATTCAAACTTATCAACGGCTTTCATCAGGCCGATATTACCTTCTTGGATCAGGTCAAGGAACTGCAAGCCACGGTTGGTGTATTTCTTAGCGATAGAAATAACCAGACGTAAGTTTGCTTCAACCATCTCTTTCTTCGCACGGCGTGCTTTTGCTTCACCGATAGACATACGACGGTTGATATCTTTAACTTGTTCAATTGTCAGACCCGTTTCTTCTTCAATTTGACGCAGTCTTTGCAGGCAACGTAGAATTTCTTCTTCAACTTCAAGTAGTTTTTCTGACCAAGGCTTGTTCATTGCTTTTGCAGCAGTTAACCAAGTTTCGCTGGTCTCATTACCACTAAATAAAGTAATGAAGTTTTTCTTCGGCATCTTACATTGTTCAACACACAGTTTCATGATGGTACGCTCTTGTAAGCGAACTCTGTCCATCATTTCACGCATGTTATTGACCAAATAGTCAAATTGCTTAGGAACTAAACGGAACTCTTTAAATACTTCGGAAAGCTGCTCAATAGCGGCAGCCGTTTTCGCATCACTACGACCATATTGTTTAATATGTTGACGCGTTTTTTCATATTGCTCACGGAGATCAGAGAATTTTTGACGCGCTAATTCAGGATCGATGCTGTTATCGTCATCGCTGTCATCGGCGTCTTCATCTTCTTCGTCTTCGTCATCGTCTTTATCAAGCTCTGCTTGTGGTAATTCAGAGCCAACGTGAGTTGCTGTTGGTGCGAGATCTTCTTCCGCGTTAGGGTCAACAAAGCCGGTGATTAAATCAGATAAACGGCTTTCTCCTGCTTCAACACGGTCATATTGCTCAAGGAGATAGGTAATAGCTTCAGGATATTCAGCAACAGAGCACTGAACCTGATTAATACCATCCTCGATACGTTTTGCAATGTCGATTTCGCCTTCTCGTGTGAGAAGCTCGACGGTGCCCATTTCACGCATATACATGCGGACAGGGTCGGTCGTGCGGCCGATTTCACTTTCAACACTGGACAGCACTTGTGCAGCGGCTTCTGCTGCATCTTCATCAGTATCGGAAGTATTTTCAGCCAAAATTAAATCATCGGCATCAGGTGCTTCTTCCATGACCTGGATGCCCATGTCATTAATCATCTGAATGATATCTTCAATTTGGTCTGAATCGACGATATCTTCCGGCAGATGGTCATTGACCTCGGCATAGGTTAAGTAACCTTGCTCTTTACCCTTGGTTACGAGTAGCTTAAGCTGCGACTGCGGGTTTTGCTCCATAAGACGGTATCCACACTTCTGAGTATTTAAATTGGTGTCGGTCGGCGAAACATTCGGCCAACAAGAACATACAAAGGGAATATTTATTATTCGCTACGCCCTTTATTCTCGTAGCATTTACAGGCATTTGCCTTGTGTTTATCGGCACTTAAGCCGTTTAAAATACTAATTCTGTTTTGGGTTAGATTATGTTTTCACTCTTGAAAGAGTGATTAAGCGGACTTCTTCGCGCTCTTCTGGGGTCAGCCCTTCAGTTCGTTCTTTTGCTATCAAATAGTCAAAACGTTCGTCGAGTGCGCTATTAAATAGATGGTTTAACGCATCTATAAAGGTATTTTCCGCTATCTCCTCTATTTCTATATCGTTCCATGTTGCGAGTTTTTCAAGCTGTTTCGAAAATTTATTATCACGATAACGCTCTAGCAACTGCCCAGTCGACATTCCGGGGGTAGAACGGCAAACATCAACCAGTTCCTGAAATAGAGAAAGCCCCGGCATTTGAATATGGGCGATCCCCTCTAATGAGGGAACAAGTTCCGAAAAGTTCGGATTCTGTACCAACAGTGCGATAAGTATTCGCATTGTGGTTGGTTTTAATTTGGGCGCCTGATAGTTAACTTGTTCTGTATTCTCTCTATCAATCATAGCAAGAACTTGAGAAATATCCGGTATACCAATAAAATTTCCTAGCTCTTGAGCCATATAAAGGCGCAATGTTTCACCAGGTATTTGTTTAATCAAAGGGATAGCTAATTTACTAAATTTTGCTTTCCCTTCTTGCGTTTTTAAATCCACCTGAGGAACAAGTGAATCAAATAAAAAGGAGGAAAGGGTTTGAGCATCTTTCATGCGTTGCTCAAAAGTCTCTTTGCCTTCTTTACGCACTAATGAATCCGGGTCTTCACCATCGGGTAAAAACATAAAGCGCAATTGGCGACCATCCGTTAGATAGGGAAGTGCTGTTTCCAGTGCCCGCCAAGCCGCTTCTCGGCCTGCGCGGTCGCCATCATAACAACAAATAACTGTATCTGTTGAACGATAAAGTAGCTGAATGTGTTCTGAGGTTGTTGATGTGCCAAGTGAGGCAACCGCATAGCGGATGTCATACTGAGCGAGAGCAACAACGTCCATATAGCCTTCAACTACGAGTAATTTCGCTAATTCACTACTATTTTGTGTTGCTTCATAGAGGCCAAATAATTGACGGCCTTTATGGAAAATATCAGTTTCGGGAGAGTTTAAGTATTTGGGAAGGGCATCCCCTAATACTCGGCCACCGAAGGCAATTACACGACCGCGTCTATCCCGAATTGGGAACATAACACGCTCTCTAAAGCGGTCATAGATTCGGCCATTATCATTTGTCACCAACATGCCTGCATCATCAAGCTGTTTGCGACTTTCTGGGTTTACAGCGAATTTTTTGAGTAAATTGTCCCAGCCCGCAGGGGCGAAACCAATCGAAAAATGCTCAATAATTTCAGCGCTTAAACCACGTTGGCTTAAATAATCTTTCGCTTTATTAGCCGAAGAATGACTTAAGGCAGCACAGTAAAATTGATTAATTTTTTCCATCAACTGATACAAATTTTGCCGTTGATGAAGTTCTATTTGGCTTGAACCCGTTCCTTTTTCATAAGGGACATCAAGGCCATGCAGTGCAGATAATTCTTCAATAGCTTCGACAAAATCGAGTTTGTCATAATTCATCAAAAAATCGATAGCATTGCCATGAGCACCACAACCAAAACAGTAATAAAACTGTCTTTCACCGTTTACGGTAAAAGAGGGTGTTTTTTCATTATGGAACGGACAACAAGCGTGATGGTTTTTACCCTGTTTTTTTAACGGGACTTTTGCATCGACTAAATCAATGATATCGGTTCTTGCTAACAAATCATTGATAAATGAACGCGGAATTCGTCCAGCCATAAGCCTCTTTTTCGCCTGTTGATGAACGATAATAAGCCGCGCTTCCTTGAGGAAAGCACGGCCTTTAACTGCTTAGCTATTTACTACTACAAAAACTGAGTGACTACGAGAGAAACTAAAATTTTGTATTAGCTATCGTCTGTCATGAATGCAGTTTTCACTGCAAACAACTAGTACAGACGAGTACGGCGTGCGTTTTCGCGAGCCAGTTTCTTAGCGTGACGCTTTACAGCTGATGCTTTAGCGCGTTTGCGTTCAGTCGTTGGTTTTTCATAGAATTCACGACGACGAACTTCAGCTAAAACACCTGCTTTTTCACAGGAACGTTTGAAACGACGCAGTGCAACGTCGAATGGCTCGTTTTCACGTACTTTAATTACCGGCATGTGCCTCTCACCTCAATAGAAATCGGTTTGTTGCTGGTACTGATTCACCAGCCTTCATTTAAAATGGTGCGGAATTTTACTTCAATGAGTACGGGTTTGTAAAGTGCCGTATAAAATTGAATCACACAAGATTACCTGATTTGCAGTTCATTTGATGAAAAAGCAAACAAAACCAGATAATAATGAGAGTTAGCCACACGAAATTTTTTATTACAGGGGACTGATTATAGACTATACAGTCAGGAAAGTCAGCCTTTTGCCAACATTAATTACGCGATTGCACGAAAATAGTGATAGACTTGTGGTTATGCAACAAACAAGGGTAGTGCAATGCGTGTTTTAGGTATCGAAACCTCTTGCGATGAGACGGGTATCGCAATCTATGATGATGAGCGAGGCTTATTAGCCAATCAATTATACAGCCAAATTAAAGTTCATGCAGACTACGGTGGTGTCGTGCCTGAATTGGCCTCGCGTGATCATATTCGTAAAACAGTGCCGTTAATTCAAGCCGCGCTGAAAGAAGCTAATTTGACAAGTCAAGATATCGACGCCGTCGCTTATACTGCGGGCCCCGGTTTGGTGGGGGCTTTAATGGTCGGTGCAACGGTCGGGCGTTCGTTAGCTTTTGCGTGGAATGTTCCTGCTGTGGCTGTTCATCACATGGAAGGCCATTTATTGGCTCCAATGCTAGAAGAGAAAAGCCCTGAATTTCCTTTCGTTGCATTACTGGTTTCTGGTGGACATACCCAGCTTATCAGTGTGACGGGGATTGGTGAGTATGAGCTACTTGGTGAATCCATCGATGACGCAGCAGGTGAAGCGTTTGATAAAACAGCGAAATTATTAGGTTTAGACTACCCTGGCGGCCCTGTGTTATCTCGCATGGCACAGCAGGGGACTGCGGGCCGTTTTGTGTTTCCTCGACCAATGACAGACAGGCCAGGGCTTGATTTTAGCTTCTCAGGGTTAAAAACCTTTGCAGCAAATACCATTCGTGAAAATGCGGATGACGACCAAACCCGAGCTGATATTGCGAGAGCCTTTGAAGATGCCGTGGTAGATACGTTGGCCATTAAATGCAAACGCGCTTTAGAACAAACAGGGTTTAAACGCTTGGTGATGGCGGGGGGCGTTAGTGCTAACCGCGCACTTAGAGCAAAAATGGAAGACGTTCTCAAACAGCGTGGCGGTGAGGTTTTTTATGCGCGCCCTGAGTTTTGTACAGATAACGGTGCGATGATTGCTTTAGCGGGGCTTATTCGTCTTAAAGGTGGGTCAACGACAGGGCTTGGCGTGACAGTTCGTCCGCGCTGGCCACTGGCCGAATTACCACCGTTAGAAAAATAATACTGTTGATAAGTTTATGTTGTTTGATAAAAAGGGCTGGATGACAGCCCTTTTGCTTTTCAACTCAATATTAATGTAAAACAACGATAGCATCTTCAAGTCGGCTTGAACGTGCTTTTACCATATTTGATGTCTCTGTGCTTTGCTCTACCAGTAATGTGCTTTGTTGCGTGATGGTTTCGAGCTCACTCACCGCTTGGGTAATATCGGCGATCCCAGCCGCTTGCTCAGAAGTCGCTTGGCTAATATGGGTAATCAATTGCGTGACATTTTGTATTTGGTCGACAATCTCCTTCATGGTGTCCCCTGCCGTATGCACTTGATTTTTCCCTGAATTGACTTTTTTCTCACAATCATTAATTAATTCGCGAATATCATTCACTGCGCTTGCACTGCGGCTTGCTAGGCTGCGAACCTCATTTGCAACAACGGCAAAGCCTTTACCTTGCTCACCCGCACGTGCGGCTTCTACAGCAGCATTTAACGCGAGTATATTAGTTTGAAATGCGATGTCTTTAATCACATCCGTGATGGAATGGATTTTGCTGGTACTACTGACAATTTCATTCATGGTATCGACAACCGCTTCCATCATGGCACCGCCATTTACCGCGGTTTCGCTAGTGGTATTAGAAAGCTGATCAACTTGGATTGTATTATCGGCATTCATTTTTACAGAAACAGCCATTTGGTTCATGGTCGCAACGGTTTGTTGCATATAACCGACAGTTTGCTGAGTATGCGTTTCTAATTCACCGCAATCGGAGACTAAAGATTCACTGCCTTTGCGAACGTTATCAACTTGCTCGGAGACATCTTTGATTAGCCAACGGCAGACGAGTCCAAGTTGCCCTATAGCGCGTAATACTAAGCCAATTTCATCTGTGCGTTGCATATGGTTAACGCTATGTCGATTCCCTCGTGCAATACTAAGCGCTTGTTGGGTAATATTTTCCAATGGTGTGGCGAGCATTTTTTCAAATATCATATTACCGACCAGTAATGTGATAAATGTGCAGATGCTCATGATTAAAAGGGATGCGGTTGGTTGCAAAACAGTGCTTGCCATGATGAGCCAGAGGACAAATAACAGGCTCATGACGAGTCGGATACGTGAACGTGTTGAATATGTTGAAAAGTGAAACGGTATTTTTTTAGAAAGTACAATTCCCTTAAAAATCTTTTGTTTACTTCTATTTTCATTCATTGCGCTATAGAGCGGTTCTACTGTCGCAATTTCTTGGCGTGTTGCACGAGTTCGAATGGACATATAGCCCGTAATAACCCCTTTGCGTTCCACTGGGGTGATATTGGCTCGAACCCAGTAATGGTCACCATTTTTCCGACGATTTTTGACAATACCAGTCCAAGGTTCTCCTTTTTTAAGAGTTGCCCACATGTCGGCAAAAGCTTCTTTGGGCATATCTGGATGGCGGATAATATTGTGTGGACGTGTTAATAATTCATCTAATTCATAACCACTAACTTGGACAAAGAAATCATTAGCATGAACAATGTTTCCTTGCAGATCGCTAGTTGTCATCAATGTGATATTTTCATCTAATACATATTCATTTTGAGTGATATAAGGGGTTCTGCTCATTATAATACCATTATTATTGTTTAGTTTTCCTTTTATATAGTCGACAGCTTTTAAATATTCCTTAGTAATAATTTTGCAATAATTTAACTTTTATTTAAAAGTGTGCGCTAGTTATGGCAAAAATGTAATGCAGCACAAATTGCTACCAGTACAGTTTTAAGTAGGGATATCACGCTGTTGTTATCGATAGGATTTTTTGGGAAACTTTAAACAAGGCAAATAGCATAAAAAAAGAGCTGAAATCAGCTCTTCTTAGGGGAAATTAAAGATAACGATCAGTCATCCTGTTCTTGCTCTTTGGCTTCTTGGGCTATTTCTTTATTGGTTTTTTGTTTTTTATTTTTCAGCTTTTGCCAAATACGGCTTTCTTGGCCGCGCCAAAGGCGTTGTATATTGCCATGATGGCGGACTAACACTAAACAAGACAACATGGCAACAGGGAAGGTGAATTCAGGTTTAAACCACCAAACATAAAAGGGAGCGAGTAAGGCGCTGACAATTGCGCCGAGTGATGAATAACCACTAAGCAATACTGTCAGTAACCATGTCCCTGCGACTAAACCAGAAAGATCCCAACCAATAGCGGCAATTGAACCAAATGCAGTTGCTACCCCTTTCCCGCCTTTGAAACGAAAGAAAATAGGATATATATGCCCAAGACAGGCTGCAATTGCAACAAAGCCAAGATAGAATGGCTGCACATTTAAATAATAAGCAAGCCAAACGGGTATCATCCCTTTTAATACGTCACAAATGAGTACCCCAGCAGCGGCGGCTTTACCGCCTACACGTAATACGTTAGTTGCACCAGGGTTACCAGAGCCGTGTTGACGGGGGTCGGGTAGTCTCGCCAAACGGCAGATCAGTATCGCACTCGAAACTGAGCCACAAAGATAGGCGAAGATTATCATGCCAAGCGCGGTTGCACTCATAGCTAACTCCAAAAACGGTTAAGGCCATAAATTCACTTCAGTCTTGGATAATACGCATATTTTTGCTGAAGTGGTATCAATTCAGTACATAAATGAGAAAATGACGTGATGGATATCGTATTTATTGAGCAATTATCAGTCATCACCACGATCGGTGTATATGACTGGGAACAAGATATTGAACAGAAACTGGTGCTCGATATCGAAATGGGATGGAATAACAAACGCGCGTCTATGAGCGATAATGTAGAATATTGCTTAGATTATGCCAAAGTTAGTCAGGCTATCCTTGCTCATGTTGGGAATAACAAGTTTGGGTTAGTAGAGCGTGTTGCTGAAGAAGTCGCACAACTACTGATGACTCAATTTGCTAGCCCATGGGTTCGAATTAAGGTGGCTAAGCCGGGAGCTGTGGCGCGAGCCAAACAAGTTGGGGTTATTATCGAAAGAGGCGTGAAAAGCGCTTAAATGATGACTGGCGGTGTTTAGCCGCCAGCGTTATGACCATTAGAACATTTGTTGTTGCCAACTAGCAACGGCTTCAATACGTTGCCGCGTAAGTTCTTGCCGGATCTCAGGGCCTTGAAAACCTTGCTCAATAATGGGTTTGACCTCAACGGATTGTGCTATAGAAAAAGCTTGCCTGAAGTACTGTCCCTGTGGATAGGCTTGCTGTTCAAGGCCTAATCGACCTCTTGCATCCGCCTCGCTGATTAAACTGAGTTGCTCAATACGTTCTGGTTTACGCCAGCTATCAAGCCCATCAAAAATCGCAATGAGCTCATTAGCTGGTAATTTATTGATAATATGTATTTTATCATGGTAACGCGCAGCTAGACGGGCTAAGTCACGAGCCGTAGTTGGTACTTTTAATCTTGCGCAGAGAGTTTCTATTAATGGAATACCTGCTTCACCGTGGTTTGGATGGCTCGGCCAAATATCCAGTGGTGTTAGCGCTTTGCCTAAATCATGGCATAAGGCCGCAAAGCGAATATCTACATTATTAGATAGCTCGGCAATCATTTTCATTACCATTAAAGTATGGACACCGGTATCAATTTCAGGGTGCCATTTTTCAGGGGCAGGAACACCAAATAACGCATCAACTTCAGGAAAAAGTACAGCTAAAGCACCACATTGGCGTAAAACATCAAAATACACCTGTGGAGAATTTGATTTCAGCGCTTTTTCGGTTTCTGTCCAAATGCGTTCGGCGGTGAGGTGAGATAATTCCCCTGTTGTGGCCATTTTTTGCATTAATGCCAATGTTTCAGGCGCAATCGTAAAACCTTGTTCAAAGTAGCGAGCAGCAAATCGCGCAACCCGTAAGACCCGTAAAGGATCTTCAGAAAATGCGTCAGACACATGACGTAAAATACGGTTATTGAGATCGTTTACGCCTTGGAATGGGTCAATAATTTCACCTGATCCACTTTGTGCTATCGCGTTAATTGTTAGATCGCGACGTAGCAAATCATCTTCAATAGTAACATCGGGAGCGCTATAGCAGCTAAAGCCAGTATAGCCGGCACCAGTTTTACGTTCTGTGCGGGCTAAAGCGTATTCTTCATGGGTCTTTGGATGTAGGAATACAGGAAAATCCTTTCCAACTTGTTGAAAACCTTGCGATAGCATTGCCTCGGGTGTTGTGCCAACCACCACATAGTCCCTATCTGAAATAGGTAGCCCAAGAAGTTGGTCACGTACAGCCCCCCCCACGAGATAGACTTTCATGTGAATGGCCTCAATTACATCCAACCATCATTACGCTTTTTACGACGTGGAATGATGTGCGGTAAAATCAAACCTAAAATTAAGCCAACACCGGCAACGCCACCACCATACATAAACCATTGTAAAATCAATTCACGACGGCGATCATCTAAGTTGACTTCAGCAATTTCCAGCTTTTTACCTGATTTAATTAGCTCGTTTTTTAATTTTTCATTCTCAGCTTTCAGCTGGCTGACAATATTGTCATTATCAGCGACTTTTTGCTGCATATCTGCGGTTCGTGTATTCCAAGTGTTGTCAATATTATCGAGTTGCTGACGTAGTTTTTGATTTTCCGCTTCAAGTTCTGGAATGCGGGTTTTCATACTGGGTGTATTACTGAGTTGATCTACAGGTAACCAGACCGTTCTACCCTTTTCATCGCGAACTTGTGCAAATTTGTTATCTGTGGAAAGCAGTTCAACCGCTTCCCCGGCATTGAGCGTACCTACAATACGATATTTTGTGCCTGGTCCACTATGAACGTATGTGGATAAATCATCCGAAACATAACGTTTTTCTGCTGCATATGAATTTAAGGAAAGGCCTAGCCCCATGATTGAAATTAATAATAATGGAATTTTTCGCATGGTATTTACAGTCTTTTGATGGTGAATGAGTTTTATATTATTTGAATACTAATGAGTAAAGTGTAAGGGTGCAAACCCTAAACGCAGATGTATTCACACCCAAAAGGAGAATGAGAACTATCCTAACTGTCTAAATTACCCTTATTTTCACTCTATTTTCAATATAACTCACTGAAAGAAATATGACAGGTAGAATTTTTGATTCCTATGCAGTTTCTTTTCTCAGCTTAGCTCGATTGGGGTAATATGAGTGGAGTGAAATAATTAAATAAGGATATGTATGAGCCACGTAGAGGTTGAACTCAAACTTGCTGCTAAGCACTCGGCAATAGAGGCTGTACGACAGTGTCTATCAACATTGTCTCACCAGTACAGCGAACCAACGAAGTTAACCAATATCTACTTTGATACGGCAAATAAGCAGTTACGTCAGTGGGATATGGGCTTACGTATCCGCGGTTGTGATGGTCGTTATGAAATGACAATGAAAACGGCTGGGCAGGCGATAGGCGGCTTACACCAACGGCCTGAATATAATGTTGACATTGATTCACCTGAGCTTGATTTAGCCGCATTACCTGCTGAAATTTGGCCAGAAGGCACTGATGTTTCACAGCTTCAGTCTGAATTAAATATCCTCTTTAGCACCAATTTTACCCGTGAAAAATGGTTAGTGACTTTTGAAGATAGCGAAATAGAAGTGGTTTTTGACCAAGGTGAAATTTCCTCTGGCGCAAAGAATTTGCCTATTCAAGAGTTTGAACTAGAACTAAAAAAAGGCTTTATTGCTGATGTACTCAATTTAGCGAAGAAATTTGCAGATATCGACGGATTACATTTGTCATCACTTAGCAAAGCTGCACGTGGATATTCCTTGCTATCGCTGCCAAAAGAGCCATTAACTTGTCCAGACTCGCTGTTTGACTACGAAGAGCTGCCCTTAGAAAAGTCATTAATGCATATGCAATTACTTTGCCAGCAGCATGAAGCTTACTGGTTAGAAAATGGAAGTAATGCGCGCCAAGGTTTCAGTGAGTTTTTACGTTTTGTTCAGGCATTTTTAGTGCATTACCAAAATTCAGCGCCTCATTTTATTCATGATACTCCGCTAGAACAATTACGCACAAACATTGCTGATGAATCCATGAGTGCAGAGGATTTTTGCTATAGCAGCCAGTGGTTAAAATGTAAATTAGCCTTTATCCAATGGTTAAGTGCTTTAACCTATCAAGAAGCCCATTAAGGTATTGATAATATGCATGCTTTTCCTGACGTATTGCAAAGCCAAGGTGAACGTGTTTTAAACCGAATTACGGAGCAGGCTCACGAGTTATTGCCGTTAAGTGAACAAGAAATTCAGGTGCTGTCTTTCAGCGATTTTGCACTCAAGCAAGTACTCGCACACCCACAGTTTTTACTTGAAATTCGTTCTCAGCCACCGAAAGCTGATGAATGGAAAAGTTATGCATCATGGTTATCACAAAGTTTGTCGTTAGTTAACAATGAAGAACATTTGATGCGAGTATTGCGCATCTTTCGCCACCATATGTTAGTGCGCTGTGCATGGATGCAAGTGTTAGAAATAAGCACGCAAAAAGAAACGATTTATCAGCTCAGTATATTGGCGGAGACCTTGGTTGTTGCGGCGCGAGATTGGTTGTATCAAGAATATAGTCAGTCATGGGGAACCCCTTGTAATGCAGAAGGAAAACCGCAGCCGCTATTGGTTTTAGGGATGGGAAAGTTAGGGGGCAGAGAGCTTAATTTTTCATCAGATATTGACCTAATTTTTGTTTATCCAGAAAACGGGGTTACCCAAGGTGGCCGAAAAGAGTTAGATAATGCGCAATTTTTTACGCGTTTAGGGCAAAAGTTGATCCGTGTACTTGATCAAGTGACAGAGAATGGTTTTGTTTACCGGGTTGATATGCGCTTACGGCCATTTGGTGATAGCGGGCCGTTAGTTTTTAGTTTTTCCGCACTTGAAGACTATTACCAAGAACAAGGGCGTGATTGGGAACGTTATGCGATGGTGAAAGCTCGCATTATGGGGGCTGATAGCCTGCATTATGAGGCGTGTTTGCGACAGCTTTTGCGTCCTTTCGTTTATCGTCGCTATATCGACTTTAGCGTGATCCAATCTTTGCGCAACATGAAAAATATGATTGAGCGGGAAGTCCGGCGTCGTGGTTTGGTAAATAATATCAAATTAGGGGCTGGAGGTATTCGTGAAGTTGAATTTGTTTCACAGGTTTTTCAGTTAATTCGAGGGGGGCGAGAACCTGTTTTACAGTCGCAATCCTTATTTTCAACATTACAAGGGATCCGAGAACTTGCATTATTAACGGAAGAACAAGTGAATATCCTGCAAGATGGCTACCTTTTCTTGCGTAGAGTCGAAAATTTACTGCAAAGTATCGATGACCAACAGACACAAACACTCCCTGACGATAGTTTAAACCAAACGCGCTTAGCGTGGGGAATGAGCTTTGCGGATTGGCCCGCATTTTATCTGGTTTTGAGCCAGAAAATGGCCGCGGTGCATCAAATATTCACTGAGCAAATAGGCAAGGAAGATGATAGTGAGAACACTGATGCATTCGATGAAATTTATATCACGCTATGGCAAAGTGAATTATCGAAAGAAGAATTAGCCACTTACTTACCCTCTAAAAATGAAGATATTGCCCAACGCATTATTCACGGCATAGTGATGTTCCGTCATGATCTTAATAAACGCACCATTGGCCCTCGGGGGCGAGATGTTCTTGATGAATTAATGCCTAAATTATTGGCAAAAGTCGGTGAACGTGATGATGCAGGCCAAGTCATTGAGCGTATCACCCCCCTGTTATTGAGCATTGTTAGCCGTACAACTTATCTCGAGTTAATGCTCGAATTTGACGAGGTTTTAACTCACGTTATTCGCTTGTGTGCAGCGTCACCTATGATAGCGGAGCAGCTAGCTCGCCACCCATTGTTATTAGATGAATTGCTCGACCCTCAATCATTATACCAGCCGCTACCACTAACGGCTTACCGCGGTGAACTGCGCCAATATTTAATGCGGGTTCCTGAAGATGACGAAGAGCAGCAACTTGAAGCCTTACGTCAATTTAAACAAGCCCAATTGTTGCGCATCGCCGCCGAAGACATTTCGGGGGTTTTACCTGTAATGAAGGTCAGTGACCATCTGACTTACCTTGCTGAAGCGATTATTGATGCAGTGGTACACCAAGCGTGGCAAAAAATGGCAAAACGCTACGGAGAGCCCTCACATCTAGAACTAAATGATAAAAAACAATATGGTTTTGCGGTGTTAGGTTATGGAAAGCTAGGTGGCTGGGAATTGGGTTATAGTTCGGATTTAGACCTCGTTTTTCTCTTCGATTGTCCTTTAGATGTCGTCACCAATGGCGAACGTTCCATTGATGCTCGCCAATTTTATTTGCGTGTCGCTCAGCGCATTATCCATTTGTTTAGTACTCGAACCCCTTCTGGTGTGTTGTATGAAGTTGATGCGCGACTTAGGCCTTCCGGTGAGTCAGGAATGTTAGTCAGTACAATACAATCATTTGATGACTACCAAAAAAACGATGCTTGGACATGGGAACATCAGGCGCTAATTCGAGCCCGAATGGTGTTTGGTGATGAGGATTTACAACGGAAATTTATACACACTCGCCACGAAACTTTGTGTATGCCAAGAGAACCTCAAACTCTGCAGCAGCAAGTGCGCGATATGCGGTTAAAAATGCATCAGCACTTAGGAAGCCATCAAGCCAATGTGTTCGACTTAAAAGCTGATCCAGGTGGGATCACTGATATTGAATTTATCGCGCAATACTTAGTGTTGCGTTTCGCTTCAGAAAACAATGTGTTAACACGTTGGTCTGATAATGTGCGTATTTTCGAACTAATGGCGCAATATGGTTTCATGCCTGAAGATGAGGCGAATGCTTTAACTCAAGCGTATGTCACGATGCGTAATGAACTCCATCACTTAGCATTACAATCGTTGCCAAGCCGCGTTGAAATAAACCAATTTACCCAACAACGTGAACAAGTTTTAGCAAGTTGGCAAAAATGGCTTGAGGAATAGGGAACAAACGCATTTTATTTAGCTAAACAGCGCAATATGCTAGTATTGTTGCTAATTATTATCAGATTTCCTTTTTAAGACTGGAGTGCAGGATGAAAGTAACTCTTCCGGATTATAAACAAGCCGGTGTGCTGGTGGTTGGTGATGTTATGTTAGACCGTTATTGGCATGGTCCTGCAAACCGAATTTCGCCAGAAGCCCCTGTTCCGGTGGTTAAAGTCACGATGGTAGAAGAGCGTCCCGGTGGTGCAGCTAACGTCGCGATGAATATTGCCTCATTAGGGGCAAACTCCCGTCTTGTGGGGTTAACTGGGATTGATGACGCGGCAAAAGCACTGACGGAAAATTTAAATGCGGTGCAGGTGCGGTGTGATTTTGTCGCTATTCCAACCCATCCAACGATTACTAAATTACGCGTACTTTCTCGCAATCAGCAACTTATTCGTCTTGATTTTGAAGAAGGTTTTGAAAACGTGGATGTAGCCCCCGTACTGGAGCGCATAGAACAAGCACTGCCACACATTGGTGCACTAGTGTTGTCTGACTATGCAAAAGGTGCATTAACGCATGTTGAAAAGATGATAGCGCTCGCGAACAAGGCCAATGTTCCCGTTTTGATTGACCCGAAAGGAAACAATTTCGAACGTTACCGCGGGGCAACATTATTGACGCCAAATATGTCTGAGTTTGAAGCGATTGTTGGGCCATGTAAAAACAACCAAGACGTTGAAGAAAAAGGCATGAAGCTGCTTCAGACATTGGAGCTTAAAGCCCTGTTAATTACGCGTTCAGAGCAAGGTATGAGCCTGATCCGCCGTGATGAAGCCCCATTGCATTTACCGACTCAGGCACAAGAAGTGTTTGACGTGACAGGGGCAGGAGACACGGTTATTGGCGTACTGGCTGCGTCTATTGCATCTGGCCGTCCATTACATGAAGCCTGCGCATTGGCCAATGCCGCAGCAGGCGTGGTGGTGGGTAAATTAGGGACTTCAACAGTTTCGCCTATTGAATTAGAAAACGCTATTCGTGGCCGTGCTGACACTGGTTTTGGTGTTATGACGGAAAGTGAATTAAAACAAGCGGTTGAGAATGCAAGACTGCGCGGTGAACGTGTGGTGATGACAAACGGTTGTTTTGATATTCTCCATGCAGGGCATGTGTCTTATTTAGCTAACGCGCGTAAATTGGGTGACCGCCTAATTGTGGCGGTCAATAGCGATGCATCGACGCGCCGCTTAAAGGGGGAAACACGTCCAGTCAACCCATTAGAACAGCGAATGACCGTACTCGGAGCGCTAGGATCCGTTGATTGGGTCGTCGCTTTTGAAGAAGACACTCCGCAACGCTTAATCGCAGAAGTTCTGCCAGACATCTTAGTTAAAGGGGGGGATTACCGCCCTGAAGAAATAGCGGGCAGTGCTGAAGTGTGGGCTGCTGGAGGCGAAGTTAAAGTCCTTAACTTCGAAGATGGTATTTCTACAACCAATATCATTAAAAATATTATGAAAACGAGTTAATTTATCATTATTAATTAATTAGTTAGTTAAAAACCTCACGTGCGTATGTAAAAACGCCGTGAGGTTTTTATTTATCTAAAATTAAAGTGGGGTCACTTTTTCAATTTAATTACTCAGCCGTTTTTTCTTCTACATCTAAATGGGCTTCAAGTGCGCTAACGCGTTGTTCCATCTTCGCTAATTTTTCACGGGTGCGTAATAAGACTTGAGTTTGAATATCAAATTCTTCACGGCTGACTAAGTCTAATTTACCGAGTTGTGATTGTAATAGTGAACGCAGTTTTTTATCAAAATCTTCACCTAAATCACGCACGCCTTGTGGTAAAGCGCCTTGAATTTGGCGGGCAACTTGTTCAATTTTTTTCGGATCGAGCATTTCGCGGGTCCTTAAGTTTATCAAAATATTGTTGTGAATTGTTGGGACTAGTTTAATACCTCTTGCTGCCTTGCGCTAGCTTGAATTATTTAGGGAGAGGTTTAGAACCGATAGTGAAATTAACCTTGATAACTCTAAGTTTTTATTCATGTTTTTTGGCTAAAAGTGTGAGTCGTTCGCCAATTTTGATTATCATCGTTGCGAACTTGAATTATTGGCGTTATATTAATTGCGTATATCTCAGGGCGGGGTGAAAGTCCCCACCGGCGGTAAACATGCATCACGCATGAAGCCCGCGAGCGCTTTACCATTCTGTGGTAAAGGTCAGCAGACCCAGTGTGAATCTGGGGCCGACGGTTATAGTCCGGATGGGAGAGAATTAACAGTATCTGCATGTTTGTGCTGTTACGCACAATAGTGTTCTGCATACCTGAATAGGTAAATGCCTCTTATTGGCTATTTATATATTCACCATTTCTCGTATTCCTAAGACTGCCTTGATTCTGGTAACTAGTTAATAACTATTTAAGAGGTTTTTTACCATGGATCATTCGCTACTTTCTGTATTCGGTAATCCTATCGAACGTGTTGAAAATGCTATCGAGGCTTTACGCCAAGGTAAGGGTGTTCTTGTTCTTGATGATGAAGATCGTGAGAACGAAGGCGATTTAATTTTTGCAGCAGAAACCATGACCGCTGAACAAATGGCATTTACCATTCGTTATAGCAGTGGGATCGTCTGCCTTTGTATCACTGAAGAGCGTCGCAAGCAGCTCGAATTACCGATGATGGTGGAAAATAACACCAGCCAAAACCAAACAGGTTTCACGGTAACTATCGAGGCCGCGAAAGGGGTTACCACGGGCGTTTCCGCAGCGGATCGTATCACCACTATTCGTGCTGCAATCGCAGACAACGCCGTTCCAGCCGACCTAAATCATCCAGGCCACGTTTTCCCATTACGTGGGCGTGATGGCGGGGTATTAGCGCGTCGTGGCCACACTGAAGCGTCTATCGACCTTGCAACTCTAGCGGGTTTTAAACCTGCCGGTGTGCTGTGTGAGTTAACCAATGATGATGGTTCTATGGCTCGCACCCCTGAAGTGGCTGCGTTTGGTAAGCAACATGGTTTGACTGTGGTGACGATTGAAGACTTAGTGCAATACCGTTTGCAGCATGAAAAGAAAGCGAGCTGATCCTCTTAGAGGAAGAGCTCTAGATAGAGGTTTTGATAAGTTTAAATATTAATAAGCTAAGTTATTTAAATTATTAATAGTACGTTAAGCATATAGAATATCTTGAAGGCCACTGAGTTGCACACCTCGTGGCCTTTTCAATTTTTTTGATGATCATACTCATAATTAGCTCACTGTGTTTTTTGCTGAAAAGCGTATGCTGTGGGGAGAAACTAATTGAATTGGAGTTTAAATCATCATGTCGGTAAATACTTCAGTGGTAAAAAATAAGCTTCCTGCCATTTTTATTGGCCATGGTAGCCCTATGAATGCGATTGAGGATAATCCTTACACTCAAGCATGGGAGAAACTGGGTAAAATCTTACCTCGGCCAACTGCGATTTTGGTGATTTCAGCCCACTGGTATACGCGTGGCACTGCTGTGACTTCGATGTTAAAACCCAAAACTATTCATGATTTTGGCGGTTTCCCCGAAGCCTTGTATCAAATCGAATATCCAGCTCCTGGTTCTCCTGAATTAGCTCAGCAAGTTGCTTCATTATTAGCTCCTGAGCCCATTTACCTTGATGAACAAGAGTGGGGATTAGACCATGGTACATGGGAGATCTTAGTGCGTATGTATCCAGAAGCCGATATCCCTGTGATCCAGCTGAGTATCGATGGTAGTAAACCTGCTACTTGGCTCTACGATCTCGGGAAAAAGTTATCGGTTCTACGAGAGGAAGGTGTACTAATTATGGGTAGCGGCAACGTGGTACACAATCTGCGGGCGATGAATTGGCAAAATGCTCATGCCGAGCCGTATCCATGGGCAATATCTTTTGAGAAGTTTGTGTATGACAATCTGCAAAGTCATGAAATTCCCCATCCGCTGACTAAAGGATTGGAACGGGAGGATGGGAAATTATCGAATCCATCACCAGAACATTACTTGCCTATTTTGCCTATTTTAGGGACGTGGGATGGGCGAGAAGAGATCAGCACACCGATTGAAGGAATTGTGTCGGCGTCGTTAAGTATGTTGTCTATTCAGGTAGGATAAATTTTTCGGCAATAGAATGAATTGATAAAAAAGCCCAAATCATATTGCTATGTTTGGGCTGAGCTTTTAATTTTAAATACGATTAATCGATGATCGTATGTGGATAAAAGCGTGATAAGTCTTGAGTGATCAGTTCTTTATCTTCACGAATACAGATCCCTGCAGGTTGATCATTCACCAACCAGCTTCCGACTAAGGTGTAGCTACCTTCAAATTGTGGAAGTGGATGGAATTGTTGAATAATCATACCTTCTTCGCCGTATGGGCCGTCTGCGGCTGCAATTTCCTTGCCATTTTCGATAATACGGATATTGGCACCTTCACGAGAAAATAGTGGCTTAATAACGTATTTTTCGAGTTCTGGCTGGGTTTTGCCATCAGCGAAATAAGCAGGCAGTAAATTTGGGTGATCAGGGAACATTTCCCATAACATCGGCAATAAGGCCTTGTTAGAAATGATGCTCTTCCATGCAGGCTCTAACCAGCGCACGCCAGCGTCTTGCAATTTGGTCGAGAAAATTTCTCTTAGCATAAATTCCCATGGATACAATTTGAACAGGTTACTAATCACCTGATCCTGAGTATCCGAAAACTCGCCTTTTTCACCTAAACCAATTTCATCGATATATAAGAATTCAGTGGCAACCCCCGCTTCATTAGCACAATCTTGTAAATATTGAACGGTACCGCGATCTTCTTCTGTGTCACGGCAACAAGACATATGCAGCAAGCGGAAGCCATACTGATCTTTTAATTGCGTAAAGCGCTCGATCAGCTGCTCTTGAATACTATTAAACTGATCGGCATTTTCAGGTAATTTCCCTGCTTCAATTTGATCTTCTAACCAGATCCATTGGAAAAATGCAGACTCGTATAATGAGGTTGGAGTATCCGCGTTATTTTCTAAAAGCTTAGGAGGGTTAATCCCATCGTAAGCAAGGTCAAGCCTAGAATATAGCGAAGGTTGCTCGCTTTTCCATGAGCTGCGAACAAATTCCCAACAATGTTTAGGGATCTGAAAACGCGCCATTAACTCATCGCTTTCAACAACACGTTCAACCACTTTTAGGCACATTTGATGCAACTGCTCGGTTGCATCTTCGATTTCTTCAATTTGTGCCATCGTGAATTGGTAATACGCGTCTTCTGACCAATAAGGCTCACCATACATAGTGTGAAATTCAAAGCCAAACTCAGAAGCTTTTTCGCGCCAGTTTGGGCGCTCTACTATAGGAACTCGTTTCATTACTTATCAACCACCCATCGAACGGGAAGAGGTTGATTTTGCAGAAGAAGATGAACGTTGTGCCATCGCTTGTTTATTGACGGTGTCACCAAAACCGCCACGAGTCACGGTTGAAGTTGTTGGTGGCTTAGGTGCCATGGCGGTTTTTGGTACGCTCATTGAACGACCACCTGCAACAGCAGGGCCATAGCTTTTACCTGAAGCGTCAACAAATTTACCGTTGGCTGGGCTCGCTGGGTTTTTCGAGCTGAATAATGGTTGTGATGCAGCGCTACCGCCCATCATACGGCCCATCATATAACCCATCATTAATGGCATCCACATACTACCGCCACTGCTTTGTGCTTGGGCGGTTTGTTCACCATTTGTTGAGCTAGTGCCTGCAAGGCCCGCTTGAGCAGGGGCTTGAGTACACATAGATTCACCAAACTCAGCAATACAGTCAGCCTGAGTTTCATATTTAGGTGCAGTTTTAGCAGCTTCTTGTAGTGCATTATTGTAAGCGACGGTGCACTGTTCGGCTTGTGATGGGTTCGCTTGGCTACAATCTTGCGCGTTGGTGTACAGTGATACAGTTTCATCGCTTTCTTCACAAGCGGAAAGCATAAATACGGCACTGACCGCGACAGCCACAGGCGCTAAACGGTATGAACGCCAAGACTTACGGAAGGCGCTCTGATTAATATCTTTGGTACGCTTCATGGTCATGGTAATTACCCTGAATTTAATTAAGTAAGATGTTTTTAGATGTTAGCTCTAGGATAGGGGATAACCGCTGAAAATTAAAGCAGAAATATAGGAGAAATGGGCTGAATTTATCATTTTGATAACTTTCTGCTATTTTTTTCTAATTAGCATGGTATTTATTGAAGAGGAAAATAATATTTTTATTTGATATCAATAAATTAACTACAGGTTATTTTTTGTTCTAAAACGTAGTGAACAGAGTGAGAATTCACTGAATTTGTGCCATAGGATAATGAAAAGGGGTTGTAAGCGGGCCAATTAGTACAAATTCGCAATTCTAACCGATTTACTTGGCTTCCTTCAAAAAATAACCCGCTATATAAGCGGGTCATTATATCATTTTCAAATAAACTAAGAATTTTAGTTCATTTTTGGCGCATTGGTACTACGAATAATACTAGTTGCAGAGGTTGAAATCTCTTTACCTAAGTTCGCATTCAAACGTGCAATATCGTCTTCGTTCAACGTACCACGAGCAAATTCGATATTCAGTTGATTTATCATGTAATCGTAACGAGCATTAGACAGATTTTGTTTCGCTTGGTATAGCGCGGTTGTTGCTGTCAATACGTCAACAATTGTACGAGTTCCTACCTGGTAGCCAGCTTCCATTGCATCCAATGAGCTTTGTGCGGAAACAACGACTTGTTTGTAAGCATTAATACTACTGATTGACGATGATACGTTATTAAATGATGAACGAACTAACTGAACCACATTGCGATAAACGCTTTCTAGTTGTTCGCTCGCACCTTGGAAACCATATTGTGCTTGTTCAACCTGAGAACTGACTGCACCACCAGTATACAGTGGAATGCTTAAATTTAAGCCAATGCTATTTTGTCCATTATAGCTGTTGGTCGCCCCACCACCATATGGCGTGTTATAACCGCTGCCATGCTGATAGGTATTTGCAACGCTAGTAGATGCATCTAAGTTAACCGTTGGCATGTGACCTGTTTCAGCTAAACGGATGTTTTCTCGAGAAACATCTTGTGCTAAACGTGCGCTCAACAGGCTGAGGTTACGCTCTTCGGCTTCTTTTAGGATAGCGTTGATATCGCCCAGCTCATTGGTTTTAAAGCGGTCGATATTTAAAGAAGCGAGTTGGTTGTAGTACACGCCACTGACTTGACGCAGTTTTTCAATCGCATTTTCTAACTCGTTACGGCCTGCAACTTCTTGTGCAATAACGCTATCATAGTTTGCACGGGCGTTTTGCACGTCAGTAATGGCAACAAGGCCCACGTTAAAGCGTTGTGTAACTTGGTCTAATTGGCGATAAACCGCTTCTTTATTTGCTTCAATATAAGATAACGCGTCAATCGCTTTTAAGACGTTAAAATACGCAGTTGCAGTATTTAAAATTAATTGCTGTTGACTTGTTTGATAGGTGACATCGGAAATACCCGCTGTTTTTTCTTGGATAGTCAATTGGCGCCATTTAGACATATCAAACACAACTTGAGTTAGCTTTAATGAAGCATTTAAACCTGTGCTTTCAGTGTTTCTTGCATCGCGGTAACCACTGCCGTAGCTAGCGCCCGCACCTAAACCTAATTGTGGCAATAATGGGCTGCGAGATTCATTAATTTTTTCAAAAGCTTGATTACGTTCAGCTAATGATTTCCTTAATTCAGGATTACTTTCTTTGGATTTTTGGTAAACCTGTAGTAAATCTTCTGCAAAGCTATTGGTACTGAGACCCACAAAACTCATCGAAATTAAAAGGGGAAGCAGTTTCTTCATTTTGATTCCTTGATTAAACAGCAAATTAAGTTGAGTCTGTTGTCTAAAACGTACCATGCCTAACTAGGCGATAGATGTTAAATTATCCGTTTTAGAGACAGTTATTAAAAACAGACACTATGTTGCTCTTTGATTTGAATAATGGCGCTTATTGTAACAGAGTATCACTTCTATTAACGGTAGCCTTTTGTGCCATTTTGTCTCAATTTATTAAACATTACCTCATCTAAGGTTAAAAAACCTCAAAAACTGTTTTAATCCACAATTATTTCCTTAAGATGGAATAATTGAGTTTGGAGAATGAAATGACAAAACAAATAGAGCAGCCAATTAAATACGGCAAAAATGATGTTGAAATTATATCCAAGCGTAAATTATTTAACGGTTTTTTTCAAATGGTTGAATATCAATTTCGTCATCGCCTCTTCGCGGGCGGATGGAGTAAAGAAATTCGCCGTGAAGTTTTTGAGCGGGGCCATGCAGGTGTGGTTTTACCCTATGACCCAAAAACAGATAGCGTTGTTTTAATTGAACAAATTAGGTTACCTGCTATCGAAACGAGTGAAACACCTTGGTTGCTCGAAGCCGTTGCGGGAATGATAGAGCAGAACGAATCACCCGAAGAAGTTATTCGCCGCGAAGCGGTTGAAGAAGCTGGGTTGGTTATTGGTCGAACTGAAAAAGCGCTAAGTTATCTTTCTAGCCCTGGCGGGACAACTGAGCGCATGCATGTATTTATCGGTGAAGCCGATAGTAGCCAAGCGAAAGGTGTGCATGGGCTCGCGTCAGAAAATGAAGATATTCGTGTACATGTGGTCAGCCGAGTACAAGCATATCAATGGGTTGAAGATGGCACTATTGATAATGCCGCGACAGTTATTGCGATTCAATGGTTACAACTCCACTATCAAAAGCTACATGAAAAGTGGATGAAATCGTTTTAAATACCGATTAATCTGGTGAAGTGTGTGCTGATTAGCAGAAAGTTAGAAAGTAAAGTTTTAAGATAGTTGTAAGTGTGTTTAGCTTTTATATAGTTGTAATAAATAGATTAGGTACTAAATAATATTTAAGGAAAAGGAATACTTTTGGACAGCCAGCTTGAAGTGACTGCAAAGAACTCTAAAATTGTGAGAATTTTACAGGTTACTGATACGCATCTTTTCGCTAATACAGAAAATACGCTTTTAGGGGTAAATACTTACAAAAGCTATCAGGCGGTACTTGATGCTATCACTGAGGAAAATCTCCCAATTGACTTAATTGTTGCGACAGGAGATTTAGTTCAAGACCAATCACCACAAGCTTATCAGCATTTTGCGGATGGCATTGCGCGTATCCCTGCTCCTTGTGTATGGCTTCCTGGTAATCATGACTACCCGCCTGCAATGGTAGAAACACTCCGAGTCGCTGGGATTTCAAGTGCTAAACAAATTTTGATTGGTGATGAATGGCAAATCTTGATGCTGGATAGCCAGCTTCAAGATGTACCTCATGGCGAGCTTTCTGAGCAACAGTTAGAGTGGATGAAAGCCAGCTTAGATGCTGAACCTGAGCGTACTACATTGATTATGCTGCATCACCATCCTCTAGCTTCGGGTTGTACTTGGCTTGATCAGCACAGTTTGAGAAATTCACATATTTTAGCTGACTACTTAAAAAACTATTCAAATGTTAAAGCGATGCTATGTGGCCATATTCATCAAGAAATGGATGAAAATTGGCACGGTATTCGGTTGTTAGCAACGCCTTCTACCTGTGTACAGTTTAAGCCTCACTGTACTAATTTTGCGCTAGACACCGTCGCGCCAGGTTGGCGATATTTAGAATTAAGTATTAATGAACAAAGCCAAAGGCATATTACAACCCGCGTTCACCGTTTAGACACAAGGGAGTTTAGCCCTGACCTTGACTCTGACGGTTATTAATTCGCTTATGTCAACTCTACTTTATATTCATGGTTTTAATAGTTCACCTCAATCCGCTAAAGCTAATAGCTTAAAGCAATGGATTGATGAGAATTATCCACATATTAATATGCTTGTACCACAGTTGCCAAATTACCCTCAGCAAGCCCAAGCTATGTTGGATGATATTATCCAACAGCATCAGCATGAAAAAATGGGGTTAGTCGGCTCTTCGCTAGGCGGTTATTTTTCAATTTGGTTTTCAGAGCGTTATCAGCTTCCTGCTGTCGTCGTAAACCCCGCAGTGCGTCCTTTTGATTTACTGCAAGGCTACTTAGGCGACAATACAAACCCATATACTCATGAACAATATGTGTTGGAAGAAAAGCATATCCATGAGCTAAAATCTTTATACATTGAAAGACTAACTTCGCCTCATCTTATTTGGTTGTTACAACAAATGGGTGATGAAGTACTTGATTATCGAGAGGCTGTTGCCTATCTTTCAAAGTGCAAACAAACTGTGGAACCTGACGGTAATCATGCCTTTATTGGTTTTGAATCTTACTTTTCTCAAATTGTTGATTTCCTACAATTGGCAGAGAAATAGTGTCAAAACGTATGAACACTGTTATTATCAACAGTAACTCACTGATTGAATAGTTCAATTAATCACCTATTACCGCAGAATGACAACATGACTCAATCTAGTTATAACGCAGAGGCCATTGAAGTCCTCAGTGGTTTAGAGCCTGTTCGCCGTCGCCCGGGGATGTATACCGACACCAGTCGACCGAACCATTTGGCTCAAGAAGTAATTGATAATAGCGTCGATGAAGCGCTTGCGGGGCACGCGAGCCACATCGAGGTTATTTTACATGCCGATCAATCCCTTGAAGTAATTGATGATGGGCGGGGTATGCCTGTCGATATTCACCCAGAAATGAAAGTGTCAGCGGTTGAGCTGATCTTGGGGCAATTACATGCAGGGGGAAAATTCTCCAATAAAAACTACCAATTCTCAGGTGGTTTACACGGTGTCGGGATTTCTGTTGTCAATGCGTTATCAAAACGTATTGAAGTTACTGTTCGTCGTGATAGCCAAGTGTATCAAATTGCCTTTGAGAACGGCGATAAGGTGGAAGATTTACATGTAATAGGGACTTGTGGCAAACGTAACACAGGGACCAGCGTGCATTTTTGGCCGGATGGCAGCTATTTTGATAGCCCAAGATTTTCAGTAACGCGTTTAACTCATAACTTAAAAGCCAAAGCTGTTTTATGCCCTGGCGTGAAAATCACGTTTAAGGATAAGCTCAACAATACAGAACAAAGTTGGTGCTACAGCGATGGGTTAACCGATTACCTCATGGAGTCAATTGACGGCCTTGAGGCGTTACCACCAAAACCGTTTACAGGTGAATTTTCTGGGGAAACGGAAGCCGCTCAATGGGCACTGCTTTGGTTGCCTGAAGGTGGTGAATTACTCACGGAAAGCTACGTTAACCTTATCCCTACAGCGCAAGGTGGAACCCATGTTAATGGGCTACGCCAAGGGTTGCTTGATGCGATGCGTGAGTTTTGCGAGTTCCGTAATATATTGCCTCGCGGTGTTAAGCTCTCAGCAGATGATATTTGGGAGCGCTGTACCTATGTGCTTTCCGTTAAAATGCAAGATCCACAATTTGCTGGGCAAACCAAAGAGCGCCTGTCTTCTCGTCAATGTGCCGCCTTTGTTTCAGGGGTGGTGAAAGATGCCTTCAGTTTATGGCTTAATCAGAACGTGCAAGTGGCTGAACAGCTTGCAGAAATGGCCATTTCTAGCGCACAACGTAGAATGCGTGCGGCGAAAAAAGTGGTGCGTAAAAAACTCACCAGTGGCCCTGCATTGCCGGGTAAATTGGCCGACTGTAGCTCGCAAGATCTAAGTATGACGGAGCTGTTTCTTGTTGAAGGGGACTCCGCTGGGGGGTCTGCAAAACAAGCGCGTGACCGTGAATATCAAGCTATCATGCCGTTGCGCGGTAAAATCCTCAATACGTGGGAAGTGTCTTCCGATGAGGTTTTAGCCTCCCAAGAGGTGCATGACATCTCTGTGGCTATTGGAATAGACCCTGATAGCGAAGACCTTAGCCAATTGCGCTATGGGAAAATTTGTATCCTTGCGGATGCGGACTCCGATGGCTTACACATTGCGACACTATTATGTGCGTTATTTGTCCGTCATTTCCCAACACTCGTTAAAGCAGGGCATGTCTATATGGCAATGCCACCGCTATACCGCATTGATTTAGGTAAAGAAACGTTTTACGCCCTTGATGAAAGCGAAAAAAATGCTGTGCTTGATCGCCTTAGCCGCAAGCGAGGTAAACCCAATGTTCAGCGCTTTAAAGGGCTGGGTGAAATGAACCCACTGCAATTACGTGAAACCACATTAGATCCAAATACTCGTCGTCTTGTACAGCTAATTATCGATGATGAAAACTACCAACAAACTCTTGCTGTGATGGACATGCTTCTGGCGAAAAAACGTTCGGAAGACCGCCGTAATTGGCTGCAAGAGAAAGGCGATATGGCTGAAATTGATGTCTAATATCCGAATTGCGATGAGAAAGGAACGAATTGAATGAGTGAAATTACTCATGATGGTGTAGAGCGTTTACCGCTACACGCCTTCACTGAAAATGCCTATCTGAACTATTCGATGTACGTCATCATGGATAGGGCATTACCATTTATTGGCGATGGGCTTAAACCTGTTCAGCGCCGTATTGTGTATGCAATGTCAGAACTTGGCTTAAGCAACACTGCGAAATACAAAAAGTCCGCCAGAACGGTGGGCGATGTTCTCGGTAAATATCACCCGCATGGTGATAGCGCTTGTTATGAAGCGATGGTATTGATGGCACAGCCATTTTCTTACCGTTACCCGCTGGTGGATGGCCAAGGGAACTGGGGGGCACCCGATGACCCTAAATCGTTCGCAGCAATGCGTTATACCGAATCACGTTTATCAAAATATGCTGAAGTTTTACTCAGCGAACTTGGCCATGGCACTGTGGATTGGGTACCAAACTTTGATGGTACGCTAAATGAGCCAAAAATGTTGCCTGCGCGTTTGCCGAATATTCTGTTAAACGGAACCACGGGTATTGCGGTTGGGATGGCGACAGATATTCCACCACATAACGCCCGAGAAGTGGCTCAAGCTTTGGTTGCTTTACTGGATAAACCTACGCTAAATCTTGATGACATCATGGCATTTGTGCCGGGACCCGATTTCCCAACGGAAGCAGAAATTATTTCTTCCCGTGATGATATCCGTAAGATTTATCAAAATGGACGCGGTTCTGTACGTATGCGTGCGGTGTGGGAAAAAGAAGATGGTAATGCGGTGATCACGGCATTACCTCATCAAGTTTCAGGTGCAAAAGTACTGGAACAAATTGCCAGCCAAATGCGTGCGAAGAAACTACCGATGGTTGAAGATTTACGTGATGAATCCAACCATGAAAACCCAACACGTTTAGTGATAGTTCCACGTAGTAATCGCGTTGATCTTGAACAAGTGATGACACACTTATTTGCGACAACGGATTTAGAGCGTAGTTACCGCGTTAACCTTAATATGATTGGTTTAGATAACCGACCTGCGGTGAAAGGGCTCGTTGAGATCTTAAATGAGTGGATTGCCTACCGTCGCCAAACTGTGCGTAACCGCTTAAATCATCGGTTAGAAAAAGTATTAAGACGCTTACATATTTTAGATGGTTTATTAATCGCCTACCTGAATATTGATGAAGTCATTGAAATTATTCGTACAGAAGATGAACCAAAAGCGGTTCTCATGTCGCGTTTTAATATTAGTGACACTCAAGCTGAAGCTATTTTAGAGTTAAAATTACGTCATTTAGCCAAACTTGAGGAAATGAAAATTCGTGGCGAGCAAGATGAGTTAGCCAAAGAGCGCGATGACTTACAAGCGATCCTTGGGTCTGAAAGACGTTTAAATACGTTGATTAAAAAAGAGATTCAAGCCGACGCCAAAGATTACGGTGATGACCGTCGCTCCCCACTGCATGAACGCGAAGAAGCGAAAGCCATGAGCGAACATGAGATTTTACCGTCAGAACCAATTACCGTTGTGCTTTCTGATATGGGGTGGGTACGTAGTGCTAAAGGGCATGATATCGAGCCGACTAATCTGAACTATAAAGCAGGAGATGGCTTTAAAGGGGCTGCGCGAGGTAAGTCAAACCAAGCTGCCGTGTTCCTTGATACTACAGGGCGCAGTTACTCTGTTGACCCGCTAGAATTGCCATCTGCACGCAGTCAGGGAGAGCCTTTAACCGGTAAGCTAACCTTGCCACCTGGCGCAACCATTGAACATGTATTAATGGCGCCTGACGACCAAAAATATTTAATGGCTTCGGATGCAGGTTACGGTTTTATTTGTACCTTCAACGACTTAGTCACTAAAAATAAAACAGGTAAAGCCTTAATTTCTTTACCTGAAAATGCAAAAGTATTGGCACCTATTGAATTGCATAATGAGCAAGAAGATTTGCTGTTGGCAATTACCAAAGCAGGGCGTATGTTAATCTTCCCTGTGGCAGATCTACCTCAGCTTTCGAAAGGTAAAGGAAATAAAATTATCAATATTGCCGGCGCACAAGCGGCAACTGGCGATGATTTATTGACTTGGTTGATGATTTTACCTGTAGGGGCATCAATGACCTTGCATTTCGGTAAGCGGAAGCTGAAGTTTAAAGCGGAAGACTTACAAAAATATCGCTCAGAACGTGGCCGTAAAGGGACATCGTTACCGCGCGGAATGCACAATATTGAGCGTATTGATATTGAGCCAGTAGATAGTGAATAATTAGTAAAGAAAAGCCTTATAAACCTTTTGAGTTATAGACTTCAAAAGGTTTATAAGCAGGTTATATTCATCATGGGCTGAAAAGTCTCTTACAATTTGGGGTTAGTATGTTAGCGCTTATTAGAGCGATCATTGTTATTATTTATACGATTGCAGTATGTATAGGGGGCGGGATCTATTGCCTATTTAGCCCACGTAACCCAAAACACGTAATGACATTTGGTCACATGTTTGGGCGGCTATCCGTCGTTTTTGGGATTAACATCATCAATCGCGTCCCTGAGAAAGCGAAGCGCTATGGCCCGAGTATTTATATTGGTAATCACCAAAACAATTATGACATGGTGACTATGTCGAATGGGGTGCAACCTAGAACGGTAACTGTGGGTAAAAAAAGCTTGGTTTATATACCCTTTTTTGGCTTTTTGTACTGGATCACGGGTAATATTTTAATTGACCGTGCTAATCGTTCTAAAGCTCATAACACAATCACGCAGGTTGCTGACCAGATTAAAAAACGTAAAATTTCGGTATGGATGTTCCCCGAAGGCACTCGCAGTCGTGGCCGTGGTTTACTGCCATTTAAAACGGGGGCATTTCATGCCGCGATTGCCGCAGGGGTACCGATTGTGCCTGTTTGCGTTTCGAGTACACAAGGTAAAATTAAGTTAAACCGTTGGAATAACGGTAGTGTCATTATTGAAATGTTAGACCCGATCGATACATCGCGTTATAGTCGAGAGCAAGTGAGGGAATTATCTGAACATTGCCATGCTTTAATGGAAGCAAAAATTAAAGAACTCGATCTCGAGGTTGAAGAAATGGCAAAGCAAGGGAAATAACCCTAACTAATTGAATTTATTTTAAAAATAGGCAATATGTAAATATTGCCTATTTTTTTAGGTTGAACACAGAATACACCGACTTGATTATCGTCTACTCTTCTTATCTTCCCTTTTTAATTACTTACCTTACTATTTATAATTCTATTAATTAAATTTTTACATATTAGATAGATATTTTTAGAATTTAGCCTTTTTTCGCGATATCATGGCTCACAAATTATTATGGTCTTAAGTTGTTGCATCTAAGTAGTTATATTACTAGCGCCAACCTGAAATTAGCCATCTTATTGGCTGAAAATTTATAATATTAAATAATAAAATGCGCTGGAATTTTGTTTAGCGGAGAATTTATGTCATTCAATCGATGCCAAACCCTGATAGCGGCAGGGATGGCTCTATGTTTGTCTTATGCACCTATTTATGCGAGTGCAGAAGGGGCGACAGTTTTACCGGTGCCACCGTTATTAGAATCACGGTCGGGACAGCCATTATTTTTAACATTACAAAAAATTCATTGGTCTTTTGATGGAAAATATTCGGCTGATATTTGGGGAGTAAATGGTTCTTCCCCTGGGCCGACAGTCAAAGTAAAAAATGGTGATGATATTAAACTGATTTATAGTAATCGCTTACCTGAAGCGGTTTCGATGACAATCAGTGGGTTGCAAATACCAGGAACACAAATTGGTGGAGCGGCAAGGTTAATTTCACCTAATGCAGACTGGTCTCCGGTGATCCCAATACGCCAAAACGCGGCAACGCTTTGGTATCATGCCAACACTCAAGGAAAAATGGGTGAACAAGTCTATAATGGCTTATTGGGTATGTGGATCATTGAAGATGACGTGACGAAAAATTTGCGCTTACCTAAACATTATGGTGTCGATGATTTTCCTATCATTATTCAAGATAAGCGTTTGGATAATTTTGGCACCCCTGAATACAAAGCAAATGAACATGGATTTTTAGGCGATACATTACTTGTAAACGGTGTGCAAAATCCTTATGTTGAGGTTTCTCGAGGATGGGTGCGTTTACGGTTATTAAATGCGTCGAACTCCCGTCATTATGTAATGAAAATCAGTGATGGGCGCCCATTTTCGTTAATTGCGTCAGACCAAGGTTTGCTAACCGTTCCTGTGAGTGTTCAGGAACTGCCATTAGCACCGGGTGAACGACGAGAAGTCTTGATTGATATGGCGAAAACGCAGGAGTTAACGATTACTGCGGGTGAGTCGGCTACCTTTATGGACCGTTTAAAAGGGCTATTTGAGCCATCGAACAGTTTAATTTCAACTAATGTATTAACCATCAAAGCGACAGGTTTGATGTCATTGGTAACAGATGGCTTACCGACACAATTAGTTGAAGATAAAACGCAAGTCACATCCAGTATCACACAACGTAATATTCATCTTAATGATGGCTTCGGTATTAATAATGCGACCATTGATACAAACAGGGTTGATTTCTCAAGTCGCCAAGGTAACTGGGAACGTTGGGTGGTGACGACGAATGAACCGCAAGCGTTTCATATTGAAGGCGTGCGCTTTAAGGTGCTAAATCGCAATGGCAAGCCAACACCGCCAGAAGATTATGGTTGGAAAGATACGGTGTGGGTTGATGGCCGAGTCGAATTATTAGTACAAATGATGCAACCGTCCTATAACCATTTTCCATTCTTATTCTATAGTCATAATTTAGAGAAGGCGGATTTAGGCTCGGCAGGGCAAATGGTGGTTGCACCGCAAGACACCATGCAATGATAGTCATTATAACAATATTGAATATTCAAAAAGCAGGCGTTTAGCCTGCTTTTTGATGAGGGCGAATAAAGTTAGCTCAGCGCAACACGAATACCGAAAGCGATTAATACCACGCCAAGGACTCTATCAACATATTTTTGTATTTTTGCTAGGCCTTTTCTTACAGGGGCGCTTTGGATTAAGAAAACTAAAATCGGCCAATAGATAACGGCTAATCCCCAAATAATAAAGGCAAACCACAGCTTCTCACCGACAGTAGAATTAATATCGAGTACTTGGGTAAAGACCGCTAAAAAGAACAACGTGGCTTTGGGATTTAATACATTACAGAGAAAACCTTGCATAAAGGCTTTTTTAAATGAAACCACTTCATGTTTACCCGTTGCTAAATCAACGAAGTGGCTTGATTGTGGGAGTAAACTTTTAATACCGATCCAAACCAAATAGGCCGCACCTGCATATTTTAAAATATTAAATAGCCAAGGAGTGGTCGTGATTAACACAGCAAGACCAGCAACGCAGTAAGACATATGCAGAGCGATCGCGACTATCACACCACATGCAGACATTAATGCCGCAGAGCGTTGGTAGCGAGCTGAGTTTTTGACAATTAAAAAGAAGTCAGGCCCTGGAGAAAGCATACCGAGTGCAGCGATGGTCGCAACCATAATACTCGTTTCGTACATGTTATAATCTCTTTTCCCGTTTAATGTTGGCAAATAAAAATGACCGGCTAAATACTCACATTTAGGCTGATATTAGAGGGGGCATTTTGTTTTTAAATGTTATTTTTAGTCGTAAGTTTATCAATTCGAGTATAAGTGATTCAAAGCTGTTTAAGGAAGCTTAAATTTAGTCGACGAAACAATTCTCTTTCCGTATAGTGTGCTCAATTTTTATATCTTGTTTCTAAGGTGAATAGATGAATATTAGCTTAATCGCAGCAATGGCGATCGATCAGGTTATCGGCATGGAAAAAGCGATGCCTTGGAATTTACCGGGGGACCTTGCGTGGTTCAAACGAAATACGCTAAATAAACCGGTTATTATGGGGCGTGTTACTTACGAATCAATTGGGCGCCCATTACCACAACGTGTAAACATTGTATTAAGCAGTGCGCCTGGGACTGATTCTGATGTTATTTGGGTCACTTCAATTGAAGAGGCATTGGCGGCGGCACAAGCCGTTGAAGGTAATGATGAAGTTATGGTCATTGGTGGTGGCAAAATTTACCAGCAGTTCTTGCCACTTGCGAACAAGCTTTACTTGACGCACGTAGATGCCGAAGTTATCGGAGATACCCATTTTCCAGCTTATGAGCCCGATGAGTGGGATTCTATCTTTACGGAATATCATGAAGCTGACGAAAACAATACCCATGGTTATTGTTTTGAGATCCTAACCAAAAGAGCATAACTTTTGGTGTGAGTACAAAAATGGCGCTTAATGGCGCCATTTTGTTATAACTTGTGGTTAACCATACAAAAAACTATTCTTTGCGGCTTTTCTGATATGACTTTTGTCGGTGATATTGTTTGGTTTCCCAATGGAATAGCGTTAAATCTCCTCCCCAACAGCATCCTGTATCTAAAGCATAGACGTTATCGGGGGTGCATTTCCCTTCGAGCGAGGCCCAGTGGCCAAAAAATACCGAATAATCATCGGGAATTTGGCTTGGTAGATCAAACCAGGGTTTTAGTGGAGCCGGCGCTTTTTTCGGGTTTTCCTTACAAATCATATCTAACTGCCCGTTCGGGAAACAGTAGCGCAAACGTGTTAACGCATTAGTACTAAAACGCAAACGCGCTAGCCCCATTAAGCTTTCAGACCAGTTATTTGGCATGTCACCATACATGGAGTCGATGAATAATGGATAGGCATCACTAGACAGCACCGCTTCAACATCTCTTGCACACATGCGTGCCGTTTCGAGATCCCATTGTGGTGTTATACCTGCATGAGTCATCAAGATCTTTTTTTCTTCATCAATTTGTAATAAAGGCTGACGACGTAACCAGTTGATCAGTTCGTCAAGATCCGGTGCATGTAATAACTCATCGAGGTGATCTTTGGGTTTATTACGGCTGATTTTACAGTAAATCCCTAACAAATGGAGGTCATGGTTACCAAGCACTAAACGAGCGGCAGAACCAAGGCTTTTTACATAGCGTAAAACTTGCAGTGATTGAGTTCCGCGGGCAATGAGATCACCAGTTAACCATAATGTGTCTTTGGTTGGATCAAAATGGACACTTTCCATCAAGTCACGGAGCTCATGATAACAACCGTGAATATCACCTACTAAATATGTCGACATAATTAATTAATCAGTGTTGGGATAGCAAGACGAAAAGCTGGGATATCAACGTGGAAACTGTCCCCTTGTGTGCTTATCATCACATAATAACCTTCCATCGTACCCATTGGTGTTTCAAGGATTGCGCCACTGGTATAACGATATTCTTTTCCTGGTGGAATAAGGGGTTGTTCACCCACTACACCTTCACCTTGAACTTCGGTTTTATGGCCATCACTGTTAGTAATGAGCCAATAGCGGCTCATTAGTTGGATAGGCTCTCGCCCTAAATTACGAATGCATATTGTGTAAGCAAACACATATCGCGCAATATCGGGTTGAGATTGGCTTTCTATATAGACACTCTGAACTTGGATGCTTACATTTGGCTCATTAAGCATAGTGCCTCCTTCAACTGACTATTCTGAACGGTTAGAGAGATAGTTTGCCATTTTACAATATTGTTCAACAGAAATATTTTCTGCTCGGGTGCTTAAGTCAATACCCAGTTCGGTTAGCTCTTCAACACTGAATAAGTCCCCTAAACTGTTACGGATCGTTTTACGGCGTTGGTTGAAAGCTTGTGTGGTAATACGACTTAAAAATTTAATATCTTTTACCGGGTATGGATTTTCGCGGTGAGGGATCAACCTAACAATGGCAGAATCCACTTTTGGTGCTGGTGTAAATGCGGTTGGTGGTACTTCCAACACAGGCACCACGTTGCAATAATATTGCGCCATAACACTCAAGCGTCCAAAGGCTTTGCTGCCTGGACCTGCAACTAGACGATTCACCACTTCTTTTTGTAACATGAAATTCATGTCAGAAATAGAATTGGTGAATGTGAATAAGTGAAACATTAATGGTGTGGAGATGTTGTAAGGCAAGTTACCAAAGACGCGCAGAGGCTGGCCTGCTTGTTTGGCTAATTCACCAAAATCCACGGTCATTGCATCTTGCTGAATGATAGTTAATTTGTCTTTTAGTTGAGGATGAACGTGTAAACGCGCGGCAAGGTCACGGTCAAGTTCAACGACAGTCATTTTATCGATTCGGCTACCGACTGGTTCGGTTAAAGCACCTAAGCCGGGACCAATCTCTACAATGGACTGACCCGGTAGCGGGTTCATGGCATCAACGATGCTGTCGATAATAAATTGGTCAGTTAAAAAGTTCTGCCCGAAGCGTTTGCGGGCAAAATGCCCCTGATGGACTCGATTATTCATGTATTCTTAGATGTCATTTGGATAGCTAACTTTAATGCGGTGATAAAACTTCCCGCATCTGCATGACCCGTACCTGCGAGTTCAAGAGCTGTCCCATGGTCGACTGAGGTACGGATAAAAGGCAGGCCGAGAGTGATATTCACCGCTCTGCCAAAACCTTGGTATTTTAACACAGGAAGGCCCTGATCGTGATACATTGCTAACACTGCATCTGCATGGTCTAAATACTTAGCTTGAAATAGGGTATCCGCAGGCAATGGCCCAATCAAATTTATTCCTTTTGTACGTAGGCTTTCAAGTGCGGGTTCTATCGTATCAATTTCTTCGGTACCCATATGGCCGCCTTCCCCTGCATGCGGATTTAAACCACAAACATAGATGGCCGGTTTTTCAATACCAAATTTGGTTTGTAAATCATGGTGCAAAATGGTGATGACTTCATGAAGGCTTTGTTGGGTAATAGCGTCCGACACGTCTTTGAGTGGCAGATGTGTCGTGGCTAATGCAACACGCAGTTCCTCGGTAGCTAGCATCATAACAACGCGTTCACAGCCACTTCGTTGTGCAAAAAATTCTGTGTGGCCACTGAATGACATGCCTGCATCATTAATAATCCCTTTATGTACGGGACCTGTAACAAGCGCTGAAAATTCACCATTTAAACAGCCATCACATGCTTTTGCTAAGCTCTCCACAACATATTGGCCATTATCAACGTTGAGTTCACCTGCTTTTGCTACCGCTGCCAACTGAACTGGTAGAACGGATAAGTGACCTGTAGGCTGTACTTGACCAATTGAATTGGGGGAGTATTCAATTAATGTCAGAGGCAAATTTAGCGCTTTGGCACGTTGGCGTAATAAATCAGGATCGGCACAAGCAACCAACTCAACAGGCCATTGCTGTTGAGCTAGCTGAATAAGTAGGTCTGGACCAACCCCGGCTGGCTCGCCGGGGGTGATAACAATAGGCTTAATTTGTTTTTTCATCTGTAGATTGGCTGTCACGTCCATCAACCATTTTCACGTAAGCGGAAGCGCGTTGTTCTTGCATCCAGCTTTGTGCTTCTTCGTTAAATTTACGGTTAAACAGTAAACGGTAAGCTTGATCTTTTTGCGCCGCATCTGTTTTATCAACGTTACGAGTGTCTTCTAATTGAATTAAGTGCCAACCAAAATTTGATTGAACAGGCTGACTGAGTTCGCCTTTATTCAGTCTCATTAATGCATCACGGAAAGCTGGGTCATAGACATCAGGCATATTCCAACCTAATTCACCGCCTTTTAACGCACTGCCTGGGTCTTCAGAATTTTCTTTTGCAGCATCTTCAAATGAGATTTTGCCTGAACGAATTTCCTGAGCAATTTGAGTTAGTTTTTGTCTTGCTTGTGCATCATCCATAATTGGAGATGACTTAATCAAGATGTGGCGCGCTTTCACTTCAGTGACAGAAATAGGTTGGCTGCCACCACTGACATCGTTAACACGTAAAATATGGTAGCCGACACCGGAACGAATTGGGCCTGCAATATCGCCTTTTTTCGCATTTTTCAGTTGCTCAGCAAAGACAACGGGTAATTCTTGTAGGCGTGACCAACCCATATTACCGCCTTTCAGCGCTTGCGGGTCTGCGGAATAAGCGATAGCTAATTTACCGAAATCTCCACCTTTTTTCAGTTCAGCTAAAATTTTGTCCACTAATGCTTCAGCGGTTTTTAGCTGCTCTTGTGTTGGGTTTTCAGATAATGGGATCAAAATATGGCTTAAATTCACGCCCATTTCGTAATTTGCTTGTGAGCTCATTTGCTCAGCAAGAGAATCAACTTCTTGAGGTAAAATGGTAACACGGCGGCGAACTTCATTGTTACGCACTTCAGCAATCAGCATCTCTTTACGAATTTCGCTACGATACTGATTCATATTGATGCCATCTGCGGTTAAACGTTGTTGCATTTGCTGCAGTGTTAAACCGTTTTGACGAGCGATATCAGTAATAGTTGCGTCCACAGCTTCATCTGGAATATTGATTTGCATTTGGCTAGCCATTTGCAAAATGATGTTATCCATAACGAGACGCTCAAGGATCTGATGACGCAGAGTTTGATCATCAGGCACCTGTTGACGTGCGTTCTGAGCATTCAGTTTTACCGTGTTGATCATATTCTGGACGTCACTTTCCAGCACAACACCGTTGTTGACGACCGCAGCCACTTTATCCATTTGCTGAGGCGCAGCCAAAGCAGTGGAGCTTGCGAACATCAGTCCCAGAATAAGCGTTCTCCAATTCTTCATAATGGTCCTATAAATATTGACTTTGATTCCGCAAAAGCGGGCTAATCTCTTTTTACTCGTCCTATTTCAAGTTGCAGCGTTGTTGACTGCACCTCGAATTATTTAGAGTAAATTATGTTATTTTTATCAGAAAGCACGCTGATAAGGCATAATGCCACTTTCTAACATTTTCTGACTACCTAAACTATGATTGTTATTTAGGCCTCTAAGTTCCACATTGATTGACCATTTATTGTCATATTCACTACTGAACTTCTCTTTTTGCCAACCAACTATCTTACGTTCATAGCCAAGATTGACCGCCCAGCAGCAAGTATTGTATTGCAAACCAACCAGTTGGCTAGCAGGTTGCTGTTGTTTGGTATCATAATAATATGATCCTACAAAGCCCCAACGTTCGCTTAATGGCCAACTCATGACAGCACCCACTTGTGAAATACCACGTTGGTATTCAGGAAGTGTATAGGTATAGCCGCCATTCGCAGTATCTTCTCGGCGGAAGGTCGCTTGAATATAATCGCGGTCAACGAAACGGTAGTTCAACTGAACTAAACGATCGGCATCTAAACGGTATTCTGCAACCGCATTCCCCATGGTGACATTACCGAGACGGCGGTCATATTGTAAACCACCCCGTAAGCCCCAGTTATCATCAATTCGCCACATAGAGTCAGTGGCCCACAATAATGAACCCGTGTTGCTTTTATCATCAATAGGGCGATTTGAATCACCTGCACGCGGGCGTTCAAAGTAATAAATTTGACCCACGGAGAAATTAAAGCGTTCTGCTAAAGTATCGTCATAAACACGTGTCGTAACACCGGTGGTGAATTGGTTTGCAGAGGCAATACGGTCAAGGCCACTGTAAATTCGGTCACGGAATAAGCCGCTATAGTCTGATTGCAATAATGAAGAGTCAAAGTTATTGATATTATCTTGATCTTTATACGGAATATATAAATATTGGACGCGTGGCTCTAGTGTCTGAACGAAATCGCTGCCTTGGAAAAGGTCTCGTTCGAAGACAACTTTTGCATCGCTTTTAAACATAGGCAGAACGCGCGTAACATTTTTTTCTAAGCTTTTATCCGTATTCGAGCGAGGGATATCTTGGTCGTAATGAGTCGCATACAATTTGATGCTGTTATTCATATTCGCCCAGCCATTAGATAATGGCAGATTCACTTCAGGCTCAATGTGTAAACGAGTTGCATCTGGGTTATTTTTCCCCACACTCGTAAAACGAGCCGCTTGTGCGTATGTATGCACATCAAAGGCGCCTAAATTATTTTTATAATAATTGAAATCTACTTGTGGCTCTGCTTTATAAGCACGTTTGTTAGGGTTATCTGCAAAAATTTGGAATTGTTTGTGAGTGACTTTCGCATTCCAGTTTGTATCGGAATAACCTGCACTGAATTTTTGCGTGGCGTAGCCATCTGTAGTGTTACCATACTGGGAACTAAAGTCTGTAAAGTAGCTAGGGTCGCTTACTTTGGTATAGTCAGAGTTAAAATTCCAGTGCCCTGCATAAGTTCCTGAATGGCGCCAGTAGAACAACCAACGGTCATCGCTATCACGAGCTTCACGCTTACCACGTTCTTTGTCTTTGATATAAGCTCTGTCACGATTCAGATAATCAAAGGCCACGGTGCCTGTACCTGGCGCGATAAGGTAGCGGAATTCATTATTTAATTTTACACCACGGTGGGTCATAAATTGAGGTGTGATCGTGGCATCATAGTTTGGCGCAATATTCCAGTAGTAGGGTAATGAAAACTCTAGCCCATCGTTACTTGAATAGCTCCCAGTCGGAATTAAGAAACCAGAACGACGTTTATTACCAATCGGTAATTGCATATACGGACTATAGAAAATAGGCACGTCACCCACTTTAAAACGTGCATGCCAGATCTCAGCGACTTCTTCTTCGCGGTCGATAATCACTTCGGAACCCGCAACGCTCCAGCTATTATTGCCGGGTAAACAGGTCGTGAATGTGCCGTTTTCCATAATAGAATAACGGTTTTCACCCCGCATTTTCATTTTTGTCGCGTCACCACGTCCCTGACGGCCTACCATCATGTAGTTACCATCATTCACATCCGTGTTTTTATTATCTAAATTAGACCACGCAGAAGGGCCTTTTAAGATAATTTGTGGGTCATCGTAGTGAACATTACCTGTCGCGGTGACTTCACGGACGGGGAGTTCCCCGGCTGTTTCTGTTTGCGTGAGTTTAACCTTATCAGCGGTTAATGTTTGGTTCCCTTGTTGAATATCAACATTACCTTCATATTCAACAAAATTAGGGTATTCACCACGGACATCTTCAGCGGTAATGTGAATCGGCAGGCTGTTAGGGTCACCTTTTACAATCGGTTTTGTGTAAACAGGGACACCCAGCATACACTGCTGTGCAAGGTCAGCATGCGCTTGCTGACTATAAATTGCCGCCCATACCATGGTGGCGAGTAGTGTTGGATAGCTTTTTTTCATCATTAAATATGGGGTTCCGTCATCATTGGCATCGCCAGCAAACGCTCAAAGACTAACTTAGCCAACCACTTTGCGCCAGTATAATGTAAGAAACTTTACGCGCGGGTAGTTATGCATAGAGCTGAATGAATAGTATGATAATGCAAAATTGCATTTTGAGCATTGAAGAATTGAGGGATATATGCACTATTGGGGCAAAATTATTGGCGTTATACTCGCAATCGTCTCTGGATTAGGCTTTTGGGGGGCGCTAGTTGGGTTAATTATTGGGCATGGTTTTGATAAAGCATCGATCCAACGTAAATTTGCAGGGCGAATGAATAAGCGAGATCGCCAAATCATTTTCTTTGCGAGTACTTTCCAAATTTTGGGGCATTTAACGAAGTCCAAAGGCCGTGTAACCGAGACAGACATTCAGCTTGCGACCAATTTAATGGACAGAATGCAATTACACGGAGAAACACGAAAAGCGGCTCAACAGGCGTTTAGAGAAGGCAAATCACCTAACTTTCCTCTACGTGATGTACTAAAACAATTACGTATGGCCTGCTATGGTCGTTTTGATTTGATTCAGATGTTTCTGGAAATTCAATTACAAGCTGCTTTTGCCGATGGACAATTACATCCGAACGAACGAAAAGTACTGTTTATCATTGCAGAAGAACTAGGGATTTCTAAGGTTCAGTTTGAACAGTTCTTGGATATGATCCAAAGTGGTCGCCAATTTGGCCAAGGGTACTCTCAGCAGCAATCAGGCGGCTATTATCAGCAATCGAATGGCCCAACCCTTGAAGATGCTTGTAAAGTGCTTGGTGTGTCTCCTAGTGATGACCCAACAAAAATTAAGCGTGCTTATCGTAAATTGATGAGCGAACATCACCCCGATAAACTGGTTGCGAAAGGTTTACCGCCAGAAATGATGGAAATAGCGAAGCAAAAAGCGCAATCAATCCAAGCGGCCTATGACTTAGTCAAGAAGGAGCTCGGCTTCAAATAAATTTCCCCGTCATATTTCGCGCCGCAGCGTTGTTGGCTGCGCTCGCGCACCCTAGTCACATACTACTGTATGCTCCTAGGGATTTGCTCTCTTGCCGCCTAGCTGCAACACGAACTATTTAGGGGAAATCAGGCTAACGAAAAAAAAACAAAAAATCTCGCTTTGTTATCTTCATTCATGAACCCTAGTCATGTAGTTATCTATGCGCCTAGGGATTTGCTCTCTTGCCGCCTAGCTGCAACACGAACTATTTAGGGGGATGGTAGGGGGAAGGGAAAATTAATCAAACGATCAAATAAATCTAGCATTAAAAATCCGGTGGGCAGGTAAAATGCATTGGTGTGCCATATTCAGGGTGGGTGATATATAACTCCTGAGCATGTAACTGTAAGCGAGGGGCGAGCGCTTTGGCCTCATCGTGAGCATAAAAGCGATCACCAAGAATAGGGTGGCCTAAAGCTAACATATGGACTCTCAATTGGTGAGAGCGGCCTGTAATTGGTGACAGTTTCACGCGAGTGGCTTGTTCTTCATATTGTAAAACTTGGTATTCAGTTTGTGCCGATTTACCCGTTTCAAAGCACACCTTTTGCTTAGGGCGGTTTGGCCAATCACAAATCAGCGGTAGATCAATCAAACCTTCTTCTTTTTCTAAATGGCCCCAAACACGAGCAATATAGACTTTTTTAGGCTCACGCTCCCTAAATTGGCGTTTAAGCTCTCGCTCAGCCTTTTTGTGTAGTGCCACAACCATGACACCACTTGTCGCCATATCTAAGCGATGTACAGATTCAGCTACGGGAAAATCACGCTGAACACGGCTCATAATGCTGTCGTGGTGCTCAGGGGCTTTTCCGGGCACAGAAAGTAGCCCACTAGGCTTATTCACCGCAATAATATGGTCATCTTGGTATAGCACATGCAGCCAAGGTTCAACGGAGGGATGGTAGGGTTCCATCATAAGGTATATCGCTCCCAAAGCTCTTAAAATAAATTCTCCCTCTAATGAGGGAGAAATTGGTAATGATTTTAAGCTACGCTCATCATAATTTAAACAGCTAATAATAAGTGCATGAATGGTTTAGCACGTAATACGCTTATTGATGAGTCACCACAACTAAACGGATGGCATCTAGGCGCCATGTAGCTTGGTCGATATTGGTCATCAGTTTTTGGCGCTCTTCTTCAATGATCTCAAGCTCTTCATCACGGATATTGGGGTTGACCGCTTTGAGTGCTTCTAAACGAGAAAGTTCCAGCGTCAGTGCCTTATCTGCCGCTTCTTTTGCATTTTCTATCAATGCTTTGGCTTCTTTCTCGATCATCGGTTCTGATAAGCGTAATACCGAATGAACTTCATTTTGTACGGCATTGACCAATTTGCTCGCCATATGGCGATTAATGGCATTTAATTGGCGGTTAAAACTTTCAAACTCAACTTGAGATGATAAGTTATTACCTTTTAAATCAACTAATAAGCGTACTGGTGTTGCAGGTAAGAACCGGCTAATTTGCAGGTTTTTAGGTGCTTGCGCTTCCACAACGTAAATGAGTTCAGTCAATAAGGTGCCAACAGGTAATGCTTTGTTTTTTAACAAAGAAACTGCGCAGCTGCCAGTATCGCCAGATAACACTAAATCTAAACCATTACGAATAATTGGGTGCTCCCAGCTGATAAATTGCGTGTCTTCACGGGAAAGCGCTTGCTCTCTATCAAATGTGATGGTGCAACCATCTTGAGGAAGCCCTGGGAAATCAGGGACTAACATATGGTCTGAAGGCGTTAGGATAATCAAGTTATCACTTTTATCTTCTTGATTAATACCCACGATATCAAAAAGATTAAGTGCAAAGTTGACCAATTCGGTATCGTTATCACCCTCGCCAATTTCTTCAGCTAATTGATTACCCGACTCGCCACCGTTTGAATGCATTTCAAGTAAGCGGTCACGGCCTTGTTCTAATTGTAATTTCAAGCTGTCATGTTCAGCACGGCAGGTTTTAATAAAATCATCAAAACCTTCAGTGACTGTCGGTTCAGCCATAAATTGTAGCAATGGTTGGTAGTATTTATCGTAGATAGCGCGACCGGTTGGGCAGGTATGTTCAAAGGCATCTAAGCCTTCGTGATACCAGCGGATCAGCACCGCTTGCGCAGTCTGTTCTAAATAAGGCACATGGATGCTGATATCACGGCTTTGGCCAATACGGTCTAAACGGCCAATACGCTGTTCCAGCAGATCAGGGTTGAATGGCAGGTCAAACATTACTAATTGATTAGCAAATTGGAAGTTACGTCCTTCAGAGCCGATTTCAGAACACAATAGCACCTGCGCCCCTTCTTCTTGAGAAGCGAAATAGGCAGCTGCTCGGTCACGCTCTAATAACGATAACCCTTCATGGAACACGGCAGCACGAATCGCTTCGCGCTCGCGTAAAACTTGTTCTAATTGTAGAGCAGTTGCGGCTTTCGCGCAGATCACTAGCACTTTTTCATGACGGTTAGCAGTCAAAAAGCCCATTAACCATTCAACACGTGGGTCAAAGTTCCACCAAGTGGCGTTTTCACCTTCAAACTCTTGGTAAATTTGTTCTGGATAGAGCATCTCTTTTGCACGTGTTTCAACGTCTTTTTTACTACCCATAATACCGGCCACTTTAATTGCGGTTTGGTATTGGCTGGGTAATGGCATTTTTAATGAGTGCAATTCACGACGCGGGAAGCCTTTCACGCCATTACGGGTATTTCTGAATAACAGGCGGCTTGTTCCGTGCCTGTCCATCAACATGTTGATCAGTTCTTGGCGAGCAGCATGGCCGTCTTCACTCTCAACATTAGCCGCTTTTAGCAGCGGTTCGATATCTTGTTCTTTGATTAGCTCATTAAGTAAATTTTGCTGGTCACTCGTGAGTTTATCACCCGACAGTAACAGTGAAACTGCATCAGCGACCGGACGGTAGTTTTCTTGCTCAGCAATAAAGTCTTGGTAATCATGGAAACGGCTAGGGTCAAGCAAACGCAGGCGGGCGAAGTGGCTTTCTTGGCCAAGTTGCTCTGGTGTTGCCGTTAATAGCAAAATAGACGGGATATTTTCGGCTAATGTTTCAATGACTTGATATTCGCGGCTCGGGGCTGTTTCGCTCCACTGTAAGTGGTGAGCTTCATCGACAACCATCATGTCCCAGCCAGCTTCAACTAATTGGTCAAAACGCTGCTTATTGCGGCGGACGAAATCCAGTGAACAGAGAACAAGTTGTTCTGTTTCAAATGGATTGTCGCTGTCATGTAGTGCTTCGCTATAGCGGCTATCATCAAACAATGAAAAACGTAGGTTAAAGCGGCGTAGCATTTCAACCAGCCATTGGTGCTGCAAGCTATCAGGAACGATAACTAAGACACGTTCAGCACGGCCTGCCATTAATTGCTGGTGGATAATCATTCCTGCTTCAATGGTTTTACCTAAACCCACCTCGTCAGCGAGTAATACGCGCGGGTGGTGGCGTTTTCCCACTTCATTGGCAATATGTAATTGGTGTGGGATCAAGCTTGCACGAATGCCGCGTAAGCCAGTCGCTTGGTGTTTGACTTGCTCGCTTTGAAATTTGCGTGCACGAAAGCGCAAAGCAAAACGATCCATACGGTCAATTTGCCCAGCAAATAAACGATCTTGCGGTTTATTGAATGTGAGCTTGCTGTCAAGGAACACTTCTCTAAGGCTCACACCGGTTTCTTGCGTGTCTAAGCGTGTGCCGATGTAAGTCAATAATCCTTTATCTTCTTCAATGCTTTCAACTTGAAGTTGCCAGCCTTCGTGGCTGGTAATGGTATCACCTTCATTAAACATCACTCGGGTAATAGGGGCATCACTACTAGAGTAAAGGCGGTTTTCGCCACTAGCAGGGAAAAGCAGCGTTACCATACGGGCATCAATTGCCACGATGGCACCTAATCCAAGTTCGCTTTCTGTATCGCTGATCCAGCGTTGACCAAGAGTAAATGGCATAGATTTAACTTAATTCCATAAAATTGAGAGTTTATTTTTTAGATTTTTTAAGACAATTTTTATCAGTGTCTTCGCCCAGTGTTGGTGTAACGCATTAGCTAGTTACACAAGGAAGAGTTCGAATTATTTTAAAAACAGTCGTTACCTGATGATTAATTATACACATTTAATCATTCAAATTGCAGCAAAGTAAGCATCAAGACGTTTGCTGGGCTTGTGGCCAAGACAATAAGTAATGTCTATTTGAATTATAACGGGTATTGTTGATTATCACGCATAATTTGTGTAGCCAGACGTGCGAGATATCAAAGGGGCGATATATTAATTCAACCGAGGGCTATCGTCACCTGTTAAAAAAGCATCAAAGGTGGAATAAATTTTAAAACAAAAGGGTGATTTGCCCAGTTAGCAGGGTATCAAAGTCATCTTGTAAGAAAGGTAAGATGGCATCGGCTATTGGCTTGATTTGCTTAGCGATATAATGTTCGTAATCTGGTTTTGCTGTGATGATTTCTAGCGGTTCAGGCCCCGCTTGAGTGATAATATAGTTTATCCAACCACCATTTTGGTACTGCAAAGGACGCTGTAATTTTAAATTATAATCATCAGCGGTACGAGCGGCTCGAACATGGGGGGGAACATTTTTTTGGTAATCAGTCAATTTTCGGCGCAGACGCTTTCGGTAAACTAAACGGTCATCATATTGGCCTGAACGAATATTTTGTACATATTCACGAATATATTCACGGTAAGGTTGGCGATAAAAAATACGAGTATAGAGCTCTTTTTGGAATATTTGTGCTAATGGGGTCCTGTCTGAGCGAATGGTTTCCAGCCCTCGAAACACCATGGTGTCTTTACTCAGCCCTGCATAGCGCTTTTTGCTCCCCATTTCAGCACCACGCACGGTTGGCATTAAAAATCGGCGGTAATGGGTCTCATATTCGAGCTCTAAAACCCCCTCTAATTGCCACTCTTCTGATAAATGCTTTTTCCACCAACTATTCACGTAATCACGTAAAGCAAAACCAATTTTTTGGGCTTGCTCTTCAGTGTGGGCATCACGTAACCACACAAACGTGGAGTCGGTGTCCCCATAAATAACCTGATAACCCTGTGACTCAATCAAACGTTTGGTTGTACGCATGATTTCATGTCCGCGCATGGTGATTGATGCAGTTAGCCTTGGGTCAAAAAAACGACAACCTTCAGCCCCAAGTACCCCAGCGAATGCGTTCATAATAATTTTCAACGCTTGGGATAGCGGTGCATTATGTTCTTTTTTGGCTTTATCCCGTTCTTGCCAGATATGGCTGACAATATCGGGTAAACAGTGGGTTGTGCGAGAAAACCAAGCTTGGCGAAAACCGGGAACAGAATGTTCAAGGTCTGGATGCGCTAATCCTTCAATCATACCCGCCGGATCGATGAGAAAAGTTCTAATAATTGAAGGATATAGGCTTTTGTAATCCAAAACTAATACGGAGTCATATAGCCCGGGTTGAGAGTCCATGACAAAGCCACCGGGGTTGAGTTGCATTTTTTGCTCTGTGAGGTTTGGCGCAACGAAACCAAGGCGGTGCAATCGTGGGATATATAAATGAGAAAATGCGGCAACTGAGCCCCCCATTCGATCGACAGGCAACCCTGTCACCGTTGAACGCTCCTGCAAAAACGCCATTAAATCAGTTTTTTCAAAGATCCGATGAACTAAAATACAGTCTTGAATATTGTAATGTGCCAAGGCCGGTTTATCGTGAGCAAAGCGACGGTTTATTTCATCCATTCGATCATAAGGGGTATCTATGGCTTTGCCCTCACCAAGTAGCGTTTGGGCGACAAACTCTAAGCTAAATGAGGAAAAACTCCATGTCGCGGCTTTTAATGCATCGATACCATCAATAATTAATCGGCCTTCAGCAGCAGCAAAAAATACTCCTTGTTTAAAGCCATGCTCTCGCCATTCCAGTTTTTTGCTTTGCCGACCAAACAATAAGGGGATGCCATAACGCTCTGCATGCTTTTGTAAGACTTGTAGGTCGAATTGGATTAGGTTCCAACCGATGATAGCATCAGGGTCGTATTGCTGAAGCCATTCATTGAGCTTATGAAGCAATTGTAGGCGGCTATTCACATAGATTAATCGATGTTCAGTGCTCAATGCAGGTCCTTGCTCAGGCCCTAACATAAATACCACGTTGTCACCGCAGCCAGACAACCCTATCGAATAGAGCTCACCATGTTGACTGGTTTCGATATCAAGGGAAACGGCTTTGACTAAAGGGCGATAACCTTCGCAAGGTTTTAGTTGGAACTCCCCTTGGGGATCCCGAGAGAACCAGACAGAAGCTGCGATAAAGCGTTCCATTAAATAGCGTTCACTTGGACGAATATCGGTTTCTAATAATTCCACACCCAATTCGTGGCAACTTTTTTCAAGGTTCTGTAATTGTCGATATTGGTGGCAATAAATTGCATAGACTTTTTCGCGTTTAAAATCAATTAATTCAAGGAGCCGATAGGTAATGCTGGGTTGTTCATCTAATAGATGTTTTACTTGAGGAAATTGAGATTCAGCTAAAAAACCAATCGCTTTTTGATAGGGGACAGTAACTTTTTGAGGTTGGTTATCAGTGAGTAGCCAATAAGAGACCTCAACACCGTGACGGGTGTCTTTCCAGTGACGGCTAAGAATAAAGCCTCTTTCCACTGAGCGGATGAGTTGGGTCATTAGGCTACTCGCATAAAACTCGCATAAAAATAGTTACGATAAATATACGCGAACAGTGTGAATTTATACAGTGTTAATTGTTGGCAGCGGTTGTGATACTCAGTAACGCAGATGCCGCACTTTGCCCCTGTAATAGTAATTGAGTATCGCCATCGTAGGCGATTTTCCCCTCTGCAATAACCAGTGTCCGCGGGGCAATTTGCAGGGCATCATCGACATTATGGGAAACCATTAATAACGTGATTGATTTCTCCGCACAAATTTCCTTAAGTAATAACAGCATTTCTCGGCGTAATGCAGGGTCGAGAGCAGAAAAAGGCTCATCAAGCAGTAAAATCGGTTGATTGCGGATCATGCAGCGTGCCAATGCTGCGCGTTGGCGTTGCCCCCCCGACAATTGAGCCGGTAACCTATCTAAACATTCACTCAGGCTGACTCGGCTCGCCATTTGTTCAACTAGCTGAATTTGCGTTTTATTAAGGCGCAAATTGGGTTGCAGACCCAGACCAATATTTTGCCGGATAGTCAGGTGTGAAAATAAATTATTTTCTTGAAATAGCATGGAAACAGGGCGCTTAGCAGGTGGCGTGAAGGTATGGTCTTCGCCATTGAGCACAATCTTACCGCTATTGGGAAATTGAAAACCGCTAATTAAACTTAATAGCGTACTTTTCCCTGCACCACTTGGCCCCATAACTGCCACAGACTCACCGGACTGAACAGAAAAATCAAATGACATTGTCAGGTTGTCGTATTGGTAATCTAACTGAGTCAATTTAATCATGATGTTTTCCTGAAATACGTTCAATCAAGCTGAATAAGCAAAAGCAAAGTAATAACAATAGCATGGCCGTAACAGCCCCATCGTTCGATCGATAAGCCCCTATTTGCTGATAAAGATAATAAGGGAGCGTGCGGAAGTTATCATTGCCAAATAACGCGACGACACCAAAATCACCAATTGAGATAACACAGGCAAATGCGAGCGCTTGGGCGATTGGTTTACGCAGTGCTTTAAGTTCAATAATTCGAAAGCGATTAAAACCCGAAATATCGAGTGATTGGCACAATGGGTTATAGCGCTCAGCGCTGTCTCGCATGGGGTTTTCTAATACTTTTAACGCATAGGGGATAGCTAACAAAGCGTTTGTCATGATGACTAATGGGTAAGGGGATTCAGGTAAGCCTATCGTTTCATTAAAAAAGATAAAAAAACCTGTCGCTAGCACAATACCGGGCATAGCTAAAATAATTAACCCACTCAGTTCTAAGGCTTGGCCTAAACGAACGGCTTGACGTAAGCGCAATTCACGGCTGCTCCATAACAACATTAAGGTTAATGCCACGCAGACAGCGCCCGCACATAGTGCAATAAACACCGAGGTTGCAGTGGCTTGCCATAAGGCAGATTGCTGCAGTACTGCCCAAAGTTGCCCATTTAAGCCATCAAAAATAACGGCGAACAGCGGGGGAAGCAGCAATAGCATGGCTGCAATAATGAGTAGCAGGTCACGAATACGACGAAATGCGTTATCAGCGGGGTCAACCCATTGCGCTTGTTGGCTAAAACCCACTGAAAATACACTATTTACTCTGTGGCAGATAAACATTAAACCAACACAGAAAAACAGCTGGATGAGTGCCAAAAGGGTGGCTCGTCCTAAATCAAAATCATAATTCAGTGCTTGGTAAATAGCCAATTCGATGGTGGTTGCTGCCGGGCCGCCTCCTAAAGCAAGAACCGTCGCAAAGCTGGCAAAGCACAACATGAAAATTAATGCGGCCGTGGGTAATATTTGTCGTCGTAAATAAGGCCATTCTAAAATAGTAAATTGTTGCCACTCATTAAACCGCAGCTGTGCTGCAATTTGCCGTTGCTCAACGGCAATATTCTCTAAAGATTGCAATAGCATACGTGTTGCTAGTGGCATATTAAAGAATACATGCGCTAACAAAATGCCTTTTAGACCATAAGGTGAGAAGGTGTAATTAAGCCCCAATAATTGGCAAAGTTTAGCCAACCAACCCGTTTGCCCGTAAACCGATAAAATACCAAACACAGCAACTAACACTGGAAGAACCAATGTCATCGCACATAAACGTAAAAACAGGGTTCGCCCAAAAAAACGACGGCGATGTAATGCTCTTGCAAGAAAAATAGCAGGGATCACAGAAAAAATAGCGGATAAAAAAGCCTGCCAGAAAGTAAAACCAATCACATGCCACAAATAGCTATCACTGATAATGTCAGCCAGTGAAATTTCAGGTGCAAAAAACCACAGCGCGCCAAAACTAATGAGTGCAACTGTAATCAATAAACCGGAGGCCAACGCCCCCGGTAGTAAAGATAAATTCATTAGCGACTGACGGCGGCTTGCCATAAACGAGTCCAGTTTTGGCGTTCTTTTGCAACTTCTTGAGAACTAAATTGTAAGGCTTTTTCAGGTAGAGGTAACTGGTTGTATACCTCGGGTAATGGAATATCAATAACCGGATACATCCAGTTAGTTGTTGGCAAGGTGTTTTGGAAATCAGGCGTTAAGACAAACTGTAGGAATTGCTTGGCGAGCTCCGGTTGTGGGCTATTTTTTAGCCTTGCTGCGACTTCAACTTGCATGTAGTGACCTTCATTAAATAATGCCGCCGCATAGTTATCTTTTTGGTCATTAAGCATTTGGTAGCCCGGTGATGAGGTGTAACTGAGTACAAAATCACCTTCCCCTTTTAAGAACAGGCCATAAGCTTCACTCCAACCTTTAGTGACGGTAAGTGTTTTGCCTGCCATTTTTTGCCATGCATCCGCAGACTTGTCGCCATACAGTTTTTCAATCCACAGCATTAAGCCAAGCCCTGGAGTGCTGGTGCGAGGATCTTGGTAAATAATTTTCCAATTATTATCACTATTTAATAATGCATCCATACTTGCTGGTGGTTGTTTAATTTTATTAGTGTCATATATAAATGCAAAGTAACCATAGTCATAAGGAATAAAGGTTGAGCTATCCCACGAAATAGGCAACTTCAATGCACTAGTATCAATGTCAGCAGGGGCAAACAGGCCTGTTTTTTCAGCAGAATCTAATAAATTATTATCTAACCCTAAAATCACATCTGCTTTGCTTTTTTTCCCTTCCATTCTGAGTCTGTTTAGCAGCGCTACGCCATCTCCCAGCGCCACTATTTTTAACTCGCAATCGCACTGCGCTTCAAAATTCTTTTTAATTTGAGGGCCAGGGCCCCACTCTGCAGCAAAGGAATCGTAGGTATAAACAGTGAGTGTTGGCTTATCAGCCCATGCTAATTGGCTTAAACTGAGTGCACTAAAGGTAAAAATCGATGCTATAATTTTGTTTTTAAACATGCTTTTTCCTGCGCTAATAGAGAGTGACACAGGATTTGAGGTGGAACCGGTGCAGATATGCAGGCGGTGGCTCAAATCCCTACGCCGGTATTAACCGGATCAGGTTCTACGGGTTAGTTCTCAGCCTAAATAAATTCGGCACCCCGTTGAGATGTTCACTATTGTAGTGACTTCAGACATATCTGCAAACTGTATTGATATAGGTTTACCAGTTTAGGTATGTGTGAAACAATTAGGCATCTTTCAAATTTGGTTATTGAGGTAGTCTGTGATTGATGATGATGGCTACCGCCCGAATGTAGGAATTGTAATTTGTAATCGGCAAGGGCAAGTTTTATGGGCCCGCCGCTATGGTCAGCACTCATGGCAGTTTCCTCAAGGAGGCATCAATCCCGGGGAATCGCCGGAACAGGCGATGTATCGTGAGCTATACGAAGAAGTCGGGCTACAGCGTAAGGATGTTAGGTTATTGGCATCTACCCGTAATTGGTTACGTTACAAATTACCCAAGCGTTTGGTGCGTTGGGATACAAAACCTGTTTGTATTGGGCAGAAACAGCGTTGGTTTTTACTTCAACTTCAATGCAATGATGCCGATATAAACGTGCAGCGCAGTAAATCGCCAGAATTTGATGGCTGGCGATGGGTCAGTTATTGGTATCCTGTTAGGCAGGTAGTTTCTTTTAAACGTGAAGTTTATCGGCGTGTTATGAAGGAATTTGCCCCTGTTGTTATGCCTCTGCAGGAACAAAAATTACCACAACGACCCACTTTTAATAACCGTAGGCGTGGAGCAAAGTAGCCTATGTTGATGCGTTTACGTGAAATTGTCGAAAAAGTTGCAATGGCGACAAGTTTAACTGATGCGCTAGAAGTGTTGGTGAATGAGACCTGCAAAGCAATGCGAACTGATGTTTGTTCCATTTATTTAGCGGATCACCCTCGCCAATGCTATTACTTAATGGCAACCCGCGGGTTAAAAAAACCTAGCGGGATTGCTATTCGCCTAGGGTTTGATGAAGGTGTCGTGGGTGCCGTCGGGCGCCAATCTGAGATGCTTAATCTAGCCGATATTCGTGAACACCCTCAGTATAAATTCCTGCCTCAGCTTAGAGAAGAACAGTTAAGGGCTTTCTTAGGTGTCCCAGTGGTCTATCGCCGTCAATTATTAGGCGTGCTAGTGGTACAGCAGCGGGAAAAACGACTGTTTAATGAAACCGAAGAATCTTTTATGGTCACGTTGTCGATGCAACTTGCCGTGATCTTGTCACAAGCTCAAGCAAAAGGTATTTTTGGGCAATATCGACAAAATAGAATTAAAGCCATTCCTGTATCACAGGGGATTTCAATGGCTTATGGGTGGCAAGATAGTTCCCAACCCTCTTTAGAGAGTGTTTTTCAAGCCAGCGCCATTGATATCGAGAAAGAAAAACAACGCCTTGCCACAGCCCTCGAAAGCGCCACTGCGGAATGTCGTCGTATTAGTAAACGTTTTATGGCGAGTTCAGCAAAGGAAAGTGCTGCAATATTTGATCTCTATAATCATCTGCTTAGCGACCCTCAGCTAAAAAAACACCTCTTTGCTGCCATTAATGACAACGCAACCGCGGAATGGGCAGTTAAAACAGTCATTGAAAATTATGTAGAGCAGTTTTCTCGCCTGCGTGACCTTTATTTAAGGGAAAGAGGGGCTGACTTAAAAGCCTTGGGGCAACGTTTATTATTTCACCTTGATGATTCATTACTTCCCAATGAACAATGGCCAGAGCGTTTTATTTTAGTTGCTGACGAGCTAAGTGCTAGCGTATTGGCCGAGTTACCTATTGAGCAACTTGCTGGTGTGGTCGTGCGTGACGGAGCAACACATTCTCATTCTGCGATTTTAATCAGAGCTATGGGAATTCCTGCAATTATGGGGGCGGATATTGAGCCTTCGTTATTACATAACCGCCATTTAATCTTGGACGGTTATCGTGGCGAACTCTTTATTGAACCTGAAAACTTAATTGTTCAGGAATACCAGCAAATTATTGAAGAAGAAAATGTCATTAGCCGCTTAGCAGAAGGGACTCTTGGGCAAGATGCAATACTTAAAGGTGGCGAACACGTTCATATTTACCTTAATGCGGGTTTAAGTCCGCGGTACGAGCAGCAAATTAACACAGGGGTTGATGGTGTTGGTTTGTATCGTACTGAACTTCCTTTTATGTTGCACAATGGTTTTCCCTCGGAAGATGAGCAGAAACAGCTCTATAAGGAAGTTTTACAACTCTTCCCAACCAAACCAGTTGTGTTAAGAACCCTTGATATAGGGGCTGATAAACAGCTGCCATACATGCCAATTAGCGAAGAAAACCCAAGCTTAGGCTGGCGTGGTATTCGTATTATGTTGGACCAGCCCGAGATTTTTTTGATTCAGCTAAGGGCTATGCTTCGGGCGAATATGCTTTCGGGTAATTTACGTATTTTATTACCGATGGTGACCAGTGTTAATGAGATAGACGAAGCCATTTTGTTGGTTAAAAGAGCAAGGGACGAAGTGAGTGTTTTATTAAAAATGCCAATTGAGATGCCTCAAATTGGTATTATGCTTGAAGTTCCTTCTTTGCTGTTCTTATTACCTGAAATTAAAAAACGGGTTGATTTTATCTCTATTGGAACGAATGACTTTACACAATATTTACTTGCGGTTGACCGTAATAACACCCATGTAGCAGCGCTATATGATAATCTTCACCCCTCAGTAATACGCTTTTTAGCAAAAGTCAGTGAAGAGTGCCAACGCCTTCAACTTCCTGTAAGTGTTTGTGGGGAAATGGCGGGGCAGCCACTTAGCGCAATGGTATTAATTGCACTTGGGTATCGCTCCTTAAGTATGAGTGGGCGTAGTGTTCCTCGTATGAAATATTTAATCCGCCAGCTTGACCCAGTCTTGATGTCGCAGTTAGTACCGAAGTTGTTGGCTGCAGAAACGAGTGACAGCGTTAGGCAAGAAGCGAGTGAATTTATGGAATTGCATCATTTAGGTGGGTTTGTTCGTGGGGGTATTTAATTCACAGCAAGACGTGAGCATTTAATTTAGTTTACTTCGAAAAATATCAAGTATAAATAACTATCCTTTTTGTTGTATGCTTCAGGGGACTTTATAAGTTGAAGTCTGTTGAATACGTAATAGTCGACGAGTAGTTGGCTTAATGATTAAAAAGTGGGGAACAATGAGTAACAACTACTTAGCATTTCCAGAAATAGATCCTGTTATGTTCTCGATTGGGCCAGTATCGTTACACTGGTATGGTTTTATGTACCTTGTTGGCTTTGTTTTTGCCCTTTGGCTTGCCGGACGTCGTGCTGCAAAACCAAATAGTGGTTGGACAAAAAATGAAGTCGAAAATTTACTGTATATTGGCTTTGTTGGCGTATTTGTCGGTGGCCGGCTAGGTTATGTTTTCTTCTATAATCTTCCTGTTTTTCTTGATGATCCTCTATATCTCTTTAAGGTTTGGGATGGCGGCATGTCCTTCCATGGCGGCCTAATCGGTGTAATATGTGCCATGATGTGGTTTGCTCACCGCACTCGCCGTCGTTTCTTGCAAATCTCTGACTTTGTTGCACCATTAATTCCATTTGGCTTAGGTATGGGCCGTATTGGGAACTTTATTAATGGGGAGTTATGGGGACGAGTGACACTCGATACACCGTGGGCATTTTTATTCCCCCATTCGCGCAGTGAAGATATTCAACTTGCCGCCCAGGACCCTTCGTTATTACCCATATTAGAGCAATATGGTGTGTTACCAAGACACCCATCGCAGCTTTATGAAATGTTCTTAGAAGGGATTGTTCTCTTCCTTATCTTGAACTTATTTGTGCGTAAACCTCGCCCAATGGGGAGTGTTTCCGGGCTATTCTTGATTGGTTATGGTGCATTTAGGATCATCGTTGAATTCTTTAGGCAACCAGACGCCCAGCTTGGTTTGTTTGGTGGTATTAGCATGGGGCAAATTTTATCAATCCCAATGATTATTATTGGAGTTCTGATGATTGTTTGGGCTTATAAATACGGTAAAAATGTGCCGGCTCATAAGCCACTAAAAGAGCCCAAAAAGAGTTAATAAGTACAATTGCTAAGGCTAGCTTAGTCTGTTGAACATAACTATTTTGTAATTAAAACAATGAAGTTCAGCTGGTGAAAGTTAGCCACTTAAGTTATTTTTGAAAAAGAGAGTCACTATGAAGCCGTATCTTGATTTATGCCAACGTATTATTGATGAAGGCCAATGGGTTGAAAACAAACGAACAGGAGTTCGTTGTTTAACCGTTATTAACGCTGACCTTGAATATGATGTTGGTAATAATCAATTCCCCTTGATTACGACTCGTAAAAGTTTTTATAAAGCGGCAATAGCAGAGCTTCTTGGCTACCTTCGCGGCTATGATAACGCAGCCCAGTTTCGCGAGATTGGGTGTAATACTTGGAATGCGAATGCAAACGAAAACCATGCATGGCTAAATAATCCCCATCGTAAAGGTGAAGATGACATGGGGCGCGTCTATGGTGTTCAAGGGCGCTCATGGCAACGTCCAGACGGTACGCACTTAGACCAATTAAAAAAAGTCGTCAATAACTTAAAAAATGGAATTGATGACCGCGCGGAAATTATCACTTTCTATAACCCGGGTGAATTTGAAATGGGCTGCTTACGTCCCTGCATGCATACTCATACTTTTTCACTATTAGGTGATACGCTACATTTAACATCTTATCAGCGTAGCTGTGATGTTCCTCTTGGCCTGAATTTCAACCAAGTACAATGTTTTGTTCTACTTGCACTAATGGCTCGCATTACAGGGCACAAAGCTGGTAAGGCTTATCATAAAATTGTGAATGCGCACATCTATGAGAACCAACTGCCTTTGATGCGTGATGTCCAGCTAAAACGTGAGCCTTTTGCTTCCCCTTCATTGGTTATTAACCCCGAAATTAAGTCATTAGAAGACCTCGAAACATGGGTAACTTCAGATGATTTTACCCTCGAAGGGTACCAGTGCCATGAAGCTATCAAGTATCCATTTACTGTTTGATTAGCGAATATATTTTTTACTAAGATGGTTTTATCTAAAAGCCATCTTAGTCTTGTTTTTTACATCTCACTATTTCCCCCTTTATTGATTCCATCACTCTTTATTGATTCCATCGCCTTGATGAATTTTATCTTGGCTCATAAGTAATTTACTTTCTTGTATTTACTTTGAATTAACTATTTTTTTGCGAAGCGCTTCGCAGACCGAGTTGTATTTATATGAATCTCTTTATTTTGTTGCGAAACGTTATGCAGTTTGCAATGACAATCCTCGCTATACCGGTTTTTTTTGGCAATCTCTGTCTTGCGTATGAAAAAGTGAGGTCACAACAAGATGAAAGTTGAATCAAATACAACACAGCGTGGTTTCACCTTAATTGAAATTCTAATTGTTTTATTTATCTGTTCTTTGGTCATGTTGTCTGGTTTATATCAATGGCAACAGCAGGTAGAAAGGCAACGATTAATCGATGCAGCTAGGCAAGTATCAGAGTTTATCTATAGTCAAATGATGGAAGGCGTCTATTTAAATAGGTACCAAATATTATCGGTTAAGGTTGGGGTAGGTGATTGGCAGCTGCTTGTTAAAGATGCAAATAACAATCAAGAGGTTGGCAAGCTAACAGCAGAAAGGCATCGAGGAATAGAGCTCTGGAAAGCGAGCCGGACGTCAATTCAGTTATATGGAAAGCAGGGGACTATTCGTGCTTTCAGTGTAGGGCTAAAAAATCAGTATGAGCAGATCACCATTTATATCTCTTCATTAGGCCGCATTAGAAGTTGTAGCCATAAAAAAATGACTGGGGTGCCGAAATGTTGAACCCCTTAAATAACGATAAATTAAAAAAACAGCGGGGTTTTACACTGCTTGAAATATTGATGGCAATGGCAATCAGTAGCATTGTCTGTGTATCAGCGATGAGTGCCATTCCGACATTGTTTAAAAAAACCTATCGAGCTTATATTCAATATCAAGTAGACAAAGATATAAGGCAAACATTAATAAACATGGAAAAAGATTTTAGAAGGATCGGTTATTGCAGTAGCTTAGATTGTGGAAAAGAGCCTTTAAAAATCACATCTAAGTTTTTAAGTCGAGGAAGTAACTCATGTATTATTTTTGCCTACGACCAAGATTTATCGGGCAAGTGGGAGAATATTAAATCTAAATCGATAGAGTCTGATTATTTTGGGTATCGATTAAATAATGAAAAATTAGAATCTAATCGAAATGTCAGGGATTGCGATGGAACGCGTTGGCAATCGCTATTTGATGAGAAGCTAATCAAGGTTAAAAAATTAGCGTTTGATTGGCAGGAAAATACCCAATTACTTGAAATGAAAATAAACCTTAAGGCAGATTTGTTACCTAACCAAACGTTTGATTACCGAATAGCGGTTTGGGTTAGGAATTTATGAAGAATATAGCGCAACAACAGGGAAATGCGTCTCTACTTACGGTGATCATTTTTATCACAATAGGCTCATTATTGATTAAATCTGTACATTTTTTCCAAGAGCGGGCTCGAGATGAGCTGCGCAAGGAAATTAAATATTTCGATGCTTTTAATAAAGCAGAGTCAGCGCTTGCGTGGGGTGGGACATTGAAATGGGATAGTCAGTATAGAGGGCTAAGGAGTTGGGTTTGCCAGACAGAGGAAACTCAGCAGTGGAAAAGTTGTTTAAAACACTACAAAGGGGCGACTTTTTTGTTGTCGGGGCAAAGCCATTATCGTCTAGGAAATGATATTAAAATTTATCGATGGATGGTATTAGATGTAAATAAGCAACAGCTTTTACCCCGTAAAAATGGGTGGTTAGATTATTGCCCAGTAGTAAAAAAAGGGTTTTGCTAGTGAAAATAAAACAGCAAGGATTTGCATTAATAGAGGCAATGATTGGCGTGGTTATTTTTGCTATTTCATTAGTAGCTTTGCTAAACTATTCTCAATATATCATATTGAATTTTAATCAATTGTATATGAATTCCTCAGCGGTTAGGGCATTGCATAGCACATTAGAAAAAAGCGCAATGTTAACAGCATCAATATCTAGGGAAAAAAATTCTGCCATTGACCCAGATTTGCGTTACCCTGAATGGAAAATACAAATGACCCGTTTACCGCAGGTCGATAACTGTACAGAGTTAGTGGTATCGTTAACAATAAAAAAACAGCCATTTTCATTAAGTCGTTGGTATTGCTCAACAGGAGAGCACTATGTTTCAAGTGTATCATTCTAATCAATTAGATTTATTAAAAGATCTAATGACTCATTTAATGAAAAATGAACCACTTTCTCACCCTTTTGAGCAAGAAATAATTTTAGTGCAAAGCCCTGGGATGTCTCAGTGGCTGCAAATCGAACTTGCTAAGCAATTTGGTATTGCCGCAAATATTAACTATCCCTTACCTGCAACATTTATTTGGGACATGTTTAGGCGGGTTTTACCGGATATTCCAAAAGAAAGTGCTTATACCAAGCAAGCCATGACATGGAAACTCATGACAATACTGCCAACTGTCATTGGCGAGGACGAATTTGAACCTTTAAGGCATTATCTTCAAGAGGATACAGATAAACGTAAACTTCATCAGCTTGCTGGTAGGATTGCCGATTTATTTGACCAGTATTTAGTTTATCGCCCACAATGGGTCGAAGTATGGCAAAAAAATGAACGAGTAGAGGGGCTAAGTGAAAATCAACTGTGGCAAAAACGTTTGTGGCAATGCCTTGTTGATTATTCAAATGAATTAAAACAGCCACCTTGGCACCGTGCTAATTTATATCAACATTTTATTGATACATTATCATCGAACCCTGATTTAGGAAAAAAACTGCCTAAACGTATTTTTATTTGCGGTATTTCATCTCTTCCGCCTGTTTATCTACAAGCTCTCAATGCTATAGCAGAACATACAGATGTTCATTTAATGTTCACTAACCCTTGTCGTTATTATTGGGGTGACATTCAAAGTGCATCGTTTTTAGCTAGATTACAGCAAAGAAAGCTTCGGCATTACCTTGATAAACATGAAATTTCACGTTTTAAACTTGAAGAACATGTACCTAATTTATTCAACGAAAATGGTGAGCAGGACATTGTAAATCCATTACTTGCATCGTGGGGAAGGCTTGGCAGAGACAATTTATACTTTATTTCTCAAATCGATAGCGCTAATGAAATATCAGCCTATGTTGATACTGAACGATCCAATTTATTAGAGAATGTTCAGCAGGATATTCTAGATCTCGAAAACCATGCTCAATTAGGGACAACATTAGAAAATTATGAAACGAGTATTGGTAAGCGAGCGATCAATAAGTCAGATAATTCGATAACATTCCATTTATGCCATAGTGCACAGCGGGAAGTTGAAGTATTACAAGACCATCTGCTTGCTCTTTTTGAGCAAGACCCATCGCTAACACCGCGTGATGTCATTGTCATGGTTGCAGATATTGACAGCTATGCACCCTATATTCAGGCTGTTTTTGGTAATACAGCATCAACTCGTTATATCCCATTTTCAATTTCAGATAGAAAAGCACTACAAGCTCACCCTATTCTACAGGCATTTATTATGTTACTTGACTTGCCTCAGAGCCGTTTCTCAACGGAGCAAGTTCTCAGCCTACTTGAAGTTTCTGCTTTTTCTCAACGTTTTGGTATTGATGAAAGTGAGTTAAGTTTATTGCGCCGCTGGGTTAATGAATCAGGGATCCGCTGGGGGCTTGATGATGATAATGTACGTTCTTTCGCTTTACCGGTGATAGGGCAAAACACATGGGAGTTTGGTTTAAGTAGAATGTTGCTTGGCTATGCAATGGATAGTAGAAATGGCCCATGGAATGGTATTTTACCTTATGATGAATGTAGTGGTTTAGCGGCTCAACTTGCTGGGAAATTAGCACTATTAATCAACACACTCAGAGAATGGCGTTCTGTACTCGCACAAGAACGTCCACTTGATGCGTGGAAAGAACTTTGCCAACAATTACTTGATAGCTGCTTTATGGTTGATGGAGAAACTGAACTCGTTCTCGCACTATTGATGGAACAGTGGCATCAAATAATCGATAATGCGATAACTTCAGGATATGAAGAACAAGTGCCATTGCGATTAATTCGTGATGAACTTTCAGTTCGTTTTGATGATGAGAAGATTAGTCAACGTTTCTTGGCTGGAGCTGTTAACTTTTGTACTTTGATGCCAATGCGTTCAGTGCCATTTAAGGTTGTGTGTTTATTAGGGATGAATGATGGGGCTTACCCGCGAAATATACCACCTTTGGGGTTTGATTTGATGGCTGAAAAGCCTGTTCGTGGTGATAGAAAACGCCGGGACGACGATAGATATCTATTCTTAGAAGCATTGAATTCAGCATCTAAACAACTGTATGTTAGTTATATTGGGCTTTCTATTCGTGATAATCAGCCTTGTAATCCATCGGTATTAGTGACTGAATTAATTGACTATATTTGCCAAAGTTTTTGTTTAATTGGCGATGAAACCTTGAACATAGATGAAAGTGCTAAACGATTAAGTGCACATCTGGTCATTCAACATAATAGAGTCCCATTCGCCAAAGAAAATTTCTTACCAGAAACGCCCTATCAAAGCTTCGCGAGTGAATGGTTACCTGCTGCAAAAACAACAAATAAAGTTGATGAACCATTTTGTTCAGTACTTGAAATACGTGAACCCATCACTGAAATTTCGTTAGAACAATTATTACGTTTTTATCGTCATCCTATTAGGGCGTTTTTTCAACAGCGTTTGAAAGTCCATTTTTCTATTGAAGAAACTGAACTGCCAGAAGAAGAACCATTTAACTTAGGTAGATTACAGCGATATAAAATTAATGACCAAATTTTAGATTTGCTTGTCAAAGATAAAAGCATTGAACCTTTTTACTCTGCTTTAAAGGCATCAGGTCAGCTGCCAGCTAGGCAATTTGGCCAACTTTTTTGGGAACAGCAGTTGAACGAGATATCGCCATTAGCTGAAAAAGTTAAAGAATATGATATGCAGCTATTTGATTATCCATTTGATTTTCAGTTAAATGGAATAAAAATCACTGGTGTGCTGAAAAATGTTCATGAAACAGGAATAGTACGTTATCGCCCGGCTTACTTAACTGCTAATGATGGCGTACAGCTATGGGTGGAGCATTTGTTATTTAACTCACAAATAGGTGAAGGGGAAAGCCTGGCACTGGGAAGAGAGAATAGCATTTGGCAGTTCTCAGCAATTAGCAAAGAAGATGCATTGGTTTATCTGCAAGACTTAGTCGAGGGCTACTGTGAGGGGTTTAATTCCCCTCTAATTCTTCTTTCTCAAAGTTGTTGGAGTTGGGTTAAGGCTTGTTTTGATAAAAAGACTAAACAGTACGATTTTTCGAGTGAAGAAATTCAACAAAAAGCATTATCTGCTTTGCTCCAGAGCTTACAAGGAAGCCAGATGCAAAAAGGTGAGATGGAGGACGATTATGTATCAAGAGCTTGCAGAAGCATAGATGATGCGATGATTAAATCTTTATTATCAAATACTCAGCGGTTTTTATTGCCGATGACTAAATACTTGAAATGACAGGAGAGCACCAAAGGATGCAATATTTATCCAAAAATATCGCTCATCTATTTTTATTACTGATAATTCTCTTCGGTGGTCAAGCTATTGCAGCACAACCACTTTGGCAGGTTTTGCCTGAAACAGTAAATAAAAGTGAATGTGACCCTAGGGAATACAAAGCCATCAAACTCAGTAATGATATGACGGTTTTATTAGTATCGGACGCTAAAGCAACTAAATCATTGGCTGCGGTATCGATACCTGTTGGTAGTATTGAAAACCCAAATAGCCAATTAGGGTTAGCCCATTATTTAGAACATATGGTTTTAATGGGCTCCAAAAAATACCCAGAGCCAAGTAGTTTCTCTGAGTTTTTGCAAAAACATGGTGGTAGCCATAATGCAAGCACGGCATCGCACCGTACAGCTTATTATTTTGAAGTTGAAAATGGAGCATTGAAAGAAGCGACGGATAGGCTTGCAGATGCATTAGCAGACCCGCTTTTAGACCCAATTAATGCCGATAGAGAACGTAATGCCGTTAATGCAGAACTCACGATGGCACGTTCTCGTGATGGGATGCGTATGTGGCAAGTGCGTTCTGAAACTTTGAATCCGTTGCACCCAAACTCACGTTTTTCTGGAGGAAATTTAGAGACTCTGAAAGATAAACCTAATAGCAAATTACAAGATGAGCTAGTGGGTTTTTATAAGCGGTATTATTCTGCAAATCTAATGAATGCAGTGCTGTACGGCGACCAATCTATTGAGTCATTAGCAAATATTGCTCAGGAAACATTTGGGCGTATACCTAATTTTAATGCTAGTGTTCCTGCTGTTAATATCCCTGCAGTAACGGATAACGAAAAAGGCATTATCATTCACTATGTGCCTGCTCAACCACAAAAAGCCATACAAATTGAATTTAGTATTAAAAATAATATGGCGGACTTCCGTAGCAAAAGTGATAGCTATATTAGTTACTTAATTGGTAACAGAAGCCCAGGAACATTGGCTGATTGGTTAATATCGCAAGGGCTTGCTGAAGGTATCAGCGCCTCTGCCACCCCAAATTTAGATAGAAACTATGGTTCATTCTCTATTTATGTCACATTGACTGATAAAGGGCTACAAGAAAGAGATGAAATTATTGCAGCTATTTTTTCTTATCTTGAGTTAATTAAGAATGATGGCGTCAATAAAAGTTACTTTGATGAAATAGCAAAAGTTCTTAATTTATCATTCCGTTATGGCTCAATTGTTAGGGATATGAACTATATTGAATGGTTATCAGACCAAATGATTGATGTTCCTGTTAACCATGTCCTTGATTCAGATTACATTGCTGATAAGTATAACCCTGAGGCGATTAAACAACGTTTATCAGAGCTTACTGCACAAGAGGCGAGGATTTGGTTTATTAGTCCGAACGAACCGAATAACAAAAAAGCTTATTTTGTTGATGCACCGTATCAAGTCAATAAGATCACAGCAAAACAGTTTAAAACGTGGGCAAGTTTAGAATCCAAAATGAACTTCAAACTACCTACTTTAAACCCGTACATTGCTGATAACTTGTCATTAATTAAAACTGATAAGGCTTATAAACACCCTGAATTCATCTATCAAGATGGCAATACACGTGTGTTATATATGCCAAGTCAATATTTTGCAGATGAGCCAAAGGCGAGTATCACCTTATCATTACGTTCTAACCAAGGTGACAAAGACGCTAAGCAACAAGTCACGGGCTCTTTATTACAATATATCGCTTCATTGAAAATGGATGAACTGCAATATCAGGCATCTGTAGCAGGCATGTCGGTCTCTGTTTCCCAAGGTGTTGGCCTGCAATTAAATGCCAGTGGTTACACCCAACATTTACCTGAACTCTTTTTATCCATGACTAAGCTATACCTGAATTTTGAGCCAACGAAACAAGAGTTAGCTCAAGCAAAATCTTGGTATAAAGAGCAAATTGAAGTCGCCAATAATGCGAAAGCTTATGAGCTGGCTATGCAACCGCTTCAGCGTATTAATAGTGTGCCTTATTTTGAGCAAGAGCAGCGCTTAGCCGAGCTAGATAAAATTTCACTACAAGACATCACTAACTACCGTGAAATGATAGTTAAAAGCGCAGCATTACAAGCTCTGGTCTTTGGCAATATGACTGAGTCACAAAGCATTAAAACCATTAAAGATGCACAGCAATTATTAAAGAGCGAAGGTACCAATTGGTGGCGTGGCGATATTGTCGTAATTGACAAAAATTACCTAGCAGATTTCCACAAACAGGGGAACAGCTCCGATAATGCGCTTGCAGAAATCTTTATTCCAGACGGTTATAGCCGCATCGATGGTGCAGTATTATCCGGTATTCTTTCTAAAGTGGTTCAGCCTTGGTTTTATGATCAATTAAGAACCAATGAGCAGCTGGGTTACGCCGTATTTGCTTTTAAAGCAGGGTTGGGTGACCAGTGGGGAATGGGCTTTTTGATTCAAAGTAATGCCAAGACACCGAGTTACTTGAATACGCGTTACCAACAGTTTTATCTTCAAGCATTAGAGAAATTGAAAAAGCTGCCGATAGATGAGTTTAATCAATATAAACAATCTATTATCACTGAGATGAATCAGCCACCACAAACATTTTATGAAGAAGTAGGTCGCTATTCATCTGATTTTTCTAGGAATATTTTCAGTTTTGATACTCGTGAAAAAGTGATTGCAACTTTAGGTACTGCAACAAAAGAGCAAGTCATTGAGTATTATGAAAATGCAGTGATAAAACACAAAGGGTTAGCTGTTAGCTCCCAAGTTATCGGCCAGGGAGTTGATATTAAAGAGGGGTATGCTCATCTAAAAGATTGGGTGCTTTACTCGACAGCTTCTCAGTTGCAAAAGATTTTACCAATAAAGGAAGATGCTGAGTGAATAAAGTGCAGGTAGAGTCCCAATTACTGAATGTTTTTTCATTACCTCTGCGTGGGCAGCGGCTAATTGAAGCATCTGCGGGAACAGGTAAAACATATACAATTGGTATACTTTATCTGCGGCTTTTATTAGGTTTGGGAGGCGCTAATGCGTTTCCTAGGCCGTTAAGTGTTGAAGAAATCTTAGTTGTAACATTTACAGAGGCTGCAACAAATGAGTTACGTGGGCGTATTCGTCAACGTATTCACGATATGCGCTTGGCTTGCTTAAGAAATGGCGTTGGTTTCGAGTCGCAGCCAGAATACCTTGAATTATTAACTGAGCTTTCGGGGGAGTCCCAAAGAAAATTTGCTGCGCAATGGCTGCAGGATGCGGAAAGGCAAATGGATGAAGCCGCTATATATACTATCCATGGTTTTTGCCAAAGAATGCTAGTTCATAACGCATTTGAGTCTGGAGTATTGTTTGAACAAACAATGATCCAAGATGAATTTCCTATACAAAAACAAGCCTGTGCAGACTTTTGGCGTCGCCATTTTTATCCTCTGAATTACTCCATGACAAAAGTTATTCAGTCACTGTGGAATAGTCCAGAAGCATTGCTTTCAGAGATTAAACCTTTTTTACAGGGTGATATTCCTTTAATTATTAACCAACCGAAACAAGTAGAAACCCTAGAAGAACGGCATCAGCGGCTAATTTTGTTAATTGAGTCAGTTAAAACGGCATGGTTAGAAAATTCAGCGGATTTTGAGAAGCTTATCGCTGAGTCAGATGTTGATAAACGAAGTTATAGTACGCGTTTTCTACCCGCATGGCTGATAAAAATTGGCGAATGGGCTCAAGAAGAAACTGAAGATTATCAGCTGCCTAAAGATCTTGAACGCTTCTCGCAAACGGTACTACATAAAAAATCAAAAAGTGGCTCAGGGCCAGAGCATGTTGTTTTTCAAAGAATAGATGAGCTACTTTCTCAATCATTAACCCTGAAAGATCTAATTATTCCACTGGCAATTTCAGAGGTGAGGGCAGCAATTAGCGGTGAAAAACATAACCGTGGTGAAATGGGGTTTGATGATTTGTTGACCCGTTTAGACAATGCTCTTGCTCAAGAAAGTGGAAAGTTTTTAGCTCAGGCTATTAGACAACGTTTTCCAGTTGCGATGATAGATGAATTTCAAGACACAGATGCACAGCAGTATCGTATTTTCCAAAGAATTTACCGAGAAGTTAATGACAGTGCATTACTTTTTATTGGCGACCCTAAACAAGCTATTTATGCTTTTAGAGGCGCTGATATTTTCACTTATATTGAAGCAAAAAATGAAGTTAGCGCTCACTATACATTAGAGACTAATTTTCGCTCATCACAAAATATGGTTGAAGCGATTAATCATCTATTTAGCCATTGTCAGTCACCTTTTATTTTTGAACAAATTCCTTTTCAACCCGTTAATTTTGCTAAGCAAAATAGCGGTAAAAAACTTATCCATAATGGTGAAGAAACCAAAGCGCTTACATTTTGGCAATTGGAAGAAGAAGGTGTCTCCGTTTCTGAATACGAGCAAGCAACAGCTTCACAATGTGCAGTACAAATCGCACAATATTTGCAGGGCGGTTTGCAAGGTAGTAGCTATTTTGACAACAATGGAACGCGTACACCTGTCGAAGCTTCTGATATCACTGTGTTGGTGCGCAGTCGGCGCGAAGCCGTATTAATTCGTGATGCTTTAAATCGGTTAAATATCCCCTCCGTGTTTCAATCTAATCGGGAGAGTGTATTTTCAACGCCAGAAGCGAGAGATTTATTGTGGTTACTACAGGCAGTTTTAACACCGGAAAAAGAACGTGTTTTGCGCAGTGCATTGGCGACGGGGATATTGGGTTTAACTGCTAAACACATTGATGACCTTAACCATGATGAAAAAGCATGGGAAAAGATTGTTGATGAATTTGCTCGTTATGCGATGGTTTGGCAAAAACGAGGTGTGCTCCCCATGCTTAGAATGGTCATGGCACAGAGGAAAATTGCAGAAACATTATTATCAGGCACCGATGGAGAGCGCCGTTTGATGGATGTGATGCATATTGGTGAACTACTGCAAGAAATGTCATTACAGCTTGAAGGTGAGCACACACTAACTCGTTGGCTAGCGCAACAAATATCCCACCCTGATCATCAATCTGACGTACAGCAAATGCGTCTTGAAAGTGATAAACATTTGGTGCAGATCAGTACCATACATAAATCTAAAGGCCTTGAATACAAGATTGTATGGTTGCCTTTTGCAAGCAATTTTTTACCTCAATCTAAAGGCTTATATCACGACAGAACAGATTATGGGGTACGGCTAGACTTAAATGACAGCGAAGAAAATGTTGCTTTAGCTGACCAAGAACGCTTGGCAGAAGACCTGCGTTTATTATATGTGGCACTCACAAGGGCCATTTATCACTGTAGTGTCGGTATTGCGCCATTAATTAAAGGTAACAGGAAAAAAAGTGGTGAAACCGATTTACACTTATCTGCGCTGGGTTACGTTATCCAAAAAGGACAAGCTGGTGATCACCAACTCTTAAACGAAATGTTGGCTGAAATTAGCAATGGTGTTATTGATGTTGCAGTGATTAATCAACCTAAGTCGGAACGCCTGCTATTAGAACAAAATGATAGCATAAACTTATCGGCAAGAGCAGTGACTCGTCATTTTAATGACCACTGGCGTGTTACCAGCTATTCGGGGTTAAGTTATGGTTCAAGCCATACTGAAGCAGAAGAATCAGTTTCAGCATTGCAATTTGCTAATTCATTAGCTCCTAATATGGATGTTGAGGCCAGTGTTGATGTGGAACAACAGGAAGATGAGTTTTTTACTTTAACTCCTCATCAATTTCCTAAAGGTGCGTCACCCGGAACATTTTTACATAGCTTAATGGAAGAGATTGACTTTAGTGAACCAGTTTCGCAAGAATGGTTGGCTGAAAAACTTGAATCTTCTGGGTTTGACTTACAGTGGGCACCAATGCTGCAAGAATGGCTACACGCTATTGTACAGGCACCACTATCAGAAGATGGGTTATGTTTATCTGCTTTACGGCCTCAAGACCAATTAGATGAGATGCAGTTTTATCTTCCTATTGAGTCAATATTGGGGGCAGGTCATTTAGATAAGGTAACGCATCAATATGACCCATTATCACAACGTTGTCCTCCACTAAGTTTTGAGAAAGTCCAGGGAATTTTAAAAGGGTTTATTGACCTTACCTTTTACTGGAAAGGTAAATTTTACCTTCTTGATTATAAGTCAAATTATCTAGGGGAAGATGCTAGTTTTTATACCCAAGAAGCCATGGCTGAAGCGATGATAGACCACCGCTATGATTTGCAATATCAACTATATTCGTTGGCTTTACATCGTTACTTAAAGCAAAGAATGCCTAATTATGATTATGAAACCCATTTTGGGGGTGTCTATTATTTATTTCTAAGAGGGGTAGATGATGTTAACGCCAGTAACGGTATTTTCTTTTATCGTCCTGTAGAGGCGTTTATTGAAGCGTTAGATAGCTTATTTAAAAATGTTCAACAAGGGGAACACGTTTAATGAAATCCCTATTTAATCAGGCTATTGAGCTACGTATCTTCACACCTCTTGATGTGCAATTTGCTTACAGTATTTCTGATGATAAGCACCCGATAGTACTTATGCTTGCCGCACTTCTTAGCGCAGAAACTATGGCTGGGCACGTTTGCTTAGCATTGGCCGATGTTGTACCTGAAAAGTTATTTGCAGGGAGGCATCCTGAATTAGCCGTTGAATTTTGGCAGAAAATGGGGGAGCCGAGCGAACAAGTACTTTATCAAACGCTCAAACAAGCAAATGCAGTGTCGCTATCAACAGAAAACCAGGTCTCGCCTTTAATACTTTCAGGGGAATACTTATATTTTCAACGGATGTGGCAATATGAGCAACATGTTGCAAAGTTTTTCTCTAACACATCAATAGAGAAGCAAAATAATATTCAAATCAAGGAAATACTAGATAATTTATTTCCCACTACTGATGATATTGATTGGCAAAAAATTGCAGCAGCAGTTGCTGTAACCAGCAGGGTGTCAATCATATCAGGGGGGCCAGGGACGGGAAAAACAACAACGGTTGCACGTATCCTTGCCGCATTAATTAAGCTTGAAGCCAAACTTCACCACAAAATTAGAATAGAGCTGGCAGCTCCAACGGGTAAGGCGGCTGCTAGGTTGACGGAATCTCTAGGTGAGGCGATGAAAAAGATGCCTTTAACCGATGCAGAACGCGCTGTTTTGCCTAATCATGCCAAAACATTACACCGTTTATTAGGGGCTCAACCTGAAAGTCAGCAGTTTCGTTATAACCGAGACAACCGTTTATCTCTTGATGTACTCATTGTTGATGAAGCCTCAATGGTAGATTTACCCATGATGAGCAAACTACTTGAGTCACTGCCTGAAAATGCAAAATTAATATTTCTAGGTGATAAAGATCAACTCGCTTCTGTCGAAGCAGGTGCTGTGTTAGGGGATATTTGTCAGTTTGCTGATAACGGTTATAGCATAGAACGAGCATCTCAACTTTCGGCGCTAACAGGGTATTCTGTTGCAGCTTATGCATCACCAAGCGGCCCAATTATTCGTGATAACCTATGTTTACTGCGTAAAAGTTACCGTTTTTCTGCAGATTCAGGGATTGGCCAACTCGCTTTTGCTGTAAATGAAGGCAATGTTTCTCGAGTTCAACAATTACTAAATCAACAACGTCCAGATGTGCATTGTTATATTCAAGAAACAGCGGATGACTACGCTCAAATTTTATTAGATGCCGCTGAAAATTATAAAGAATATCTACTTGCGGTTAAAGATAAAGAAGATCCTGAGCAAGTTCTGAAAAAATTTAATCAATATCGGTTACTAACGGCTCTGCGGGAAGGGCCTTTTGGCGTTATTGGCCTTAATGATAAATTGGAAAAATTATTTCATAGGCAAGGGATAATAAATCGTCCATATAATTTATTGAATAAGCACTATGCAGGCCGGCCAATTATGATTAGCCGTAATGATAGCCCATTAGGACTTTTTAATGGGGATATAGGCATCATTTTACCAGATGAAGAAAATGCACTGAGAGCCTATTTCCAATTTCCAGATGGGACTATTCGTGGAGTACAACCTAACCGGCTTCCACAGCATGAAACAGCTTATGCAATGACAGTTCATAAATCACAAGGTTCGGAGTTTGCTCATACCGCATTGGTTTTACCAAATGTATATTCTCCGGTGATGACACGTGAGCTTGTGTATACAGCGATAACTCGAGCTAAAAAAGAGCTATCTCTTTATGGTAGCCCAAAAGTATTACGTCGAGCCGTTGAAACGCCAACTAAGCGACGAAGCGGTTTAGCGACTCAATTAATATAACTAACTTATTTGTAAGTTACGTGAATAATTCACCCTAAAGTAAAGGTAATGAGATGGATAACCAGCAAGAAATGACAGCAATTACAGTAACATTAAATGCAAGGCTTGAGCCTATTAGGCGTGGTGATTTAGAAGATGCATTTAATGAAGTCATGAAAAGCATGGATAAAAATATCCATGTCACAGGCGGTGGGACATTATTAGGTGATAATGGTGAAGCGCAGGAATGTGATATAGAAATAGCACTTGAAGAGGCGAGTGACGAAAATATCAGTTTAATTATTCAACTTTTTTCCTCAATGTTAGCTCCAAAAGGCTCTCGTTTATTTATTCATGGTGAAGATGTTCGAATCGATTTTGGTTCAGATGAAGGTATGGCTATTTATTTCAACGGGACAGAACTCGCCGATGACGTTTATGAAAACGGGGATATCAGTGAAGTGTTCGATGTTCTAGATGACGCTGTGGAAGATATTGGGAGTATTCATGGCGTTTGGGATGGTCCGACAGAAACCGCATTTTATTTTTATGGTACTTCTTTCGCTGAGATGAAAGCGGCAATCCAACCACATTTAGATTCCATTCCTTTGTGCGAGAAAGCTAGAGTTATTCAGATAGCTTAGCGGCTATTCCCTAGTTTTAAAGCTATGACCCAAACTATGCATCCTTGTATAGTTTGGGCTAAAGTAAGTAATGAAACAGCCATTATGCTGAAGACGTTAATGTTTACTTGTCAAATTGGTTTTTTAGGTCTAAAATCAATATCTTAGAACGACGTTGGTAGTTATATAAAGCCTGCTTTTTCATTGGTAACATCTCAATCTCCGCAGGGGTAAAACCACGCTCTTGAAACCAATGGATACTACGAGTTGTCAGGACAAATAGTTTATCTAAGCCAAATTGTTTCGCTTGTACAGCGACACGGTGCAGTAACTCCTCTCCTCTAGATGAACTTCGGTAATCGGGATGAACAGCGACACAAGCCATTTCACCTAGTTTTTCTTCTGGATAAGGGTAAAGCGCTGCACAAGCGATCACTAAGCTATCACGTTCAATAATAGTAAATTTATCAATTTCCATTTCTAATTGCTCGCGTGAACGTCTAACTAAAATCCCTTGTTGCTCTAATGGGCGAATAAGCTCTAATATTCCACCAATATCATTAATGTTTGCACGGCGGATTTGTTCCGCGCTTTCCATGACGATTTGGGTACCAATACCATCACGAGAGAATAACTCTTGAATCAATGAGCCATTCTCTTGGTAACTCAATAGGTGGCTACGGCGGACACCTCGGCGGCAAGCTTTTGCGGCTCCGCGTAAAAAACGCACTGTTCCTGAATAGTAATCACCTTCAGATTCAAGTTCTTGAATACGGCTTTCTGCTTCATTTGGGAATAATTCAGACAAAATATTGCCTTCTTTGTCTGTGACACCTTGAGAAGAGCAAAAACCGATCAGTTTTTCCGCTTTCATTTTTACTGCCAACTGAGTGGCAATTTCTTCGGAGGTCAGATTAAAACTTTCCCCGGTGACTGAAACGGCAACCGGGCCAATTAACACAATTGAACCATTATCTAACTGATTATTAATGGCATCTTCATTAATACGGCGGATCCTACCGCTGTGGCAATAATCAATACCATCGTCAACGCCTAGAGGTTGAGCAATAACGAAATTACCACTAACCACATTAATGTGTGCACCTTGAAGTGGGGTATTACCTAAGCTCATAGATAACCGAGCTGTGATATCTAATTGTAAAGCGCCTGAAGCTTGTTTTACATATTCAAGAGTATTCGAATCTGTTACGCGAGTATGTTTATGATAAACCGCGTCATATTGGTGCTCTGCTAAAATATCCTCAATTTGAGGCCTAGCGCCATAAACGACAATAATTCGGATGCCTAAACTATGTAATAATCCTATATCATTGACTATACTAGGAAAATTTTCATGCGCAATCGCTTCACCACCAAGCATAATAATAAATGTTTTGCCGCGGTGGGCGTTTATATAAGGGACCGAATGGCGAAACTCATCAACCAACTCGGTGCTGCGCTCTTTCATAACAACCCTCTTAATTGAATTTTTATTCGTTAATATTGTATTTTTATTCTTTTTATCGGTAAATATCAAGTAAAAGATGGGATAAAAAAAGTCACATTTTTATTTTTTACATTTACATATCTCTAAACTTAACTCGATATACTCTATAAAAACTAAATTGCATAAAATTGACACAGAAAGTCACTCACAAATATTTTCTCTCAGTATGATTAGGTTATACTCATGTCTGTAACTCTATAGATGCTTTGATATATTCTTAATGACAGAGTGCAAATGATTAGTTAGAGTGCATATTTCAAGGCTAACTATTAGCAATTATCCTAAAATCACTTTATTTCTCAGTTCTAGGTTCGGAATTATTGATGAGTCACCAAGATCACAACCCATCGAAGCGTCGTTTTATTCAAGGCGCAGCAGCAGTTATGTTACTGAGCATTAGCCCATTCGGTTTTTCTGCGAGTAGTAGCGTGGTGGCTGTGCGCATTTGGCCAGCATCGAGCTATACTCGAGTTACATTGGAATCTAGTACTCCATTGAAGTACCGTCAGTTTGTGCTTAATAACCCTGAGCGTATTGTGGTCGATCTTGAAGGGGTGCAGTTAAATAATGTATTGAAGGATATGGGAACCCAAATCCAAACACGTGATCCTTACCTCAAATTGGTTCGAGTTGGGCAATTTGATCCGAAAACGGTTCGCTTGGTATTTGAAGTTAAAAATAAAGTCAGCCCTCAATTCTTTTCAATGGCCCCTGTCGCGGAGTTTAAGCACCGTTTGGTTCTCGATTTTTATCCAGGTAAAGGCGTGGAGACCAATGATGATCCTCTATTGGCATTACTTGAGGATTATAATAAAGGCGATCTTGAAGAAAGCATGCCTGCTCAAGCGAAAAAGCCTGGGAAAGCAGGGACGGATCGCCCAATTATTATTATGATCGACCCTGGACATGGTGGTGAAGACCCTGGTGCGGTAGGTAAATACAAGACACGTGAAAAAGATGTGGTTTTACAGATTGCACGGCGGTTAAAAGCTTTGATAGATAAAGACCCTAAAATGCGCTCCTATATGACACGCAATGAAGATGTCTTTATTCCGTTAAAAGTCCGAGTGGCGAAAGCGCGTAAAATGCAGGCAGATTTATTCGTTTCAATTCATGCGGATGCATTTACTAATCGTTCAGCCCGAGGCTCTTCTGTTTTTGCGCTATCGACGAAAGGTGCGACCAGTAATACGGCTCGTTACCTTGCCCAAACACAAAACGAAGCGGACTTAGTGGGCGGAGTGAGTAAAAGTGGTGATGTGTATCTTGACCATACGATGTTTGACCTTGTGCAAACTGCGACAATAAATGACAGTTTGAAATTTGGTGATGAAGTGCTAAAACGCATGGGGAGGGTTAACAAACTGCATAAGAACAAAGTTGACCAAGCCGGGTTTGCGGTACTTAAAGCACCTGAGATCCCGTCGATTTTAGTCGAAACCGCTTTTATTAGTAATTTGGAAGAAGAGAAAAAATTAAAAACAGCGAAATTCCAACAGCAAATGGCAGAATCCATTTTTGAAGGCGTTAAAGCTTATTTTCGTAACGGTGGTGCATTAGCGATCCGCAATTAGTTAATTTTAAACAGATTAAGAAAGGTGATGAACGTATGTGAATCGCCTTTTTTTATTTTTTATGGATGGTTAAAAATAGTGTTTTACAGTGAGATTAAAAAAGGTGATGGGATCAGAAAGAATATACAAATAAATTGGTTGCGGGGGCTGGATTTGAACCAACGACCTTCGGGTTATGAGCCCGACGAGCTACCATGCTGCTCCACCCCGCGACTGAAGAGGTAAAAAATTGGTTGCGGGAGCTGGATTTGAACCAACGACCTTCGGGTTATGAGCCCGACGAGCTACCATGCTGCTCCATCCCGCGACTGAATTTTTACGACTTTATACTGCAGATTTTTGTGACTTTACTGATTTAATCAGTAATTGGTTGCGGGGGCTGGATTTGAACCAACGACCTTCGGGTTATGAGCCCGACGAGCTACCAAGCTGCTCCACCCCGCGTCCGATGCGGGCACTATACTCGGGATGAGATCTGATGCAAGTTTTTTCGTGTTTTTTTTCAAAATTTAGCATTTACAGAACAAAATTTGTTCTGTCTGGCTGTTTTTTACACTTTGATGAGTTGGTGAATGAAAATAACCACTCTAAATATATTTACACGTTTCATTCCCTAATGGGGTTTGCTATTGTGCGTTTCATATTGGATTGTTGGATTTATCTGGGTGGTAGAGTATGAATATAGAGCTAATAAAAATCGTCAATAAACAAACAATAAAGAAATGGTTTGTAACTAGTATATTTCTTTCTTTATTAGCTGGGTGCCAAACTCATCCAACGGATAAAGGCCAACAATATAAAGATGGCCGCTTAGTGCAAGATTTACAAAAAGTAAATCAAGTGAATGTACAGGGGCGACCAATTAATGCGCCAGATTTTAATAAACAGGTTAATGAAATTAAAAATGCATCACCACGGCTGTTTAAAAATAACAATGATGCTTACCATGCCATAGAAAATTGGTTGATGGCGGGGGGAGATCCAGCTCAATTGGCAAATTTCAATTTAACCGCTTTTCAAATGGAAGGTGCCGATAATTATGGGAACGTACAATTTACAGGGTATTACACACCTGTGATTGAGGCACGTCGTATGGCACAAGGTGAATTTCGTTATCCGCTGTACGGAATGCCCCCAAAAGGAAAAAAACGTTTACCTAGCCGAGCAGCGATTTATAACGGTGCCCTGAGTGATAATTTAATTTTAGCTTATAGTAATTCCCCCGTTGAAAATTTCATGATGGAAGTTCAGGGAAGTGGCTATGTTGATTTTGGGGATGGCAGCCCACTGAATTTCTTTGGTTATGCAGGTAAAAATGGTCACGCCTATAAAAGTATCGGAAAAGTGCTAGTAGATCGCGGTGAGGTTCCTCTAAGCCAGATGTCATTGCAAGCTATCCATGATTGGACTAATCAGCACAGCGAGCAAGAAGTTCGCCAACTTTTAGAAGAAAACCCGTCATTTGTCTTTTTTAAACCGCAATCATTTGTCCCTGTTAGAGGAGCAAGTGCAGTTCCTTTAATTGCGAAGGCATCCGTTGCATCAGATAAAACTCTCATTCCACCGGGTACAGCCTTACTCGCGGAAATCCCTGTATTAGATAATAATGGGAAATTTACGGGGCAGTACGAAATGCGTATGATGATAGCCTTGGATGTCGGTGGTGCAATTAAAGGACATCATTTTGATATTTACCATGGTATAGGCCATGACGCTGGGAAAATGGCCGGTTTTTATAATCATTATGGGCGAGTTTGGGTGCTGAAAAAAAGCCAGCCGCTATTTGGTTGACTGTAGTTACAGGTTTAACTGAGGTTATTCGTTATTATGCAAGCTAAGCTTTCTGATGCTTGGATGCAGCGTTTTGCTGGGATCGGGCGTTTATATGGGCAACATGCTCTTCATCTTTTTGCACGTTCCCATGTTTGTGTCATTGGGGTTGGTGGGGTTGGTGTTTGGGCCGCGGAGGCGCTTGCACGTTCAGGTATTGGGTGCATCACATTGATTGATATGGATGATATCTGTGTGACTAATACTAATCGGCAATTACATGCCATCAAATCGACCGTTGGGCAGCCAAAAGTTGATGTGATGAAAAATCGTATTTTAGAAATTAACCCCGAATGTGTAGTGAATGTTATTGATGATTTTATTACGGTTGATAATGTCGCTCATTACCTTGATGCGGGGTTTGATTATGTTATTGATGCCATTGATAGCGTAAGACCTAAAGCTGCGTTGCTAGCGTATTGTAGGCGCTTTAAGATACCTATTATCACCACTGGTGGGGCTGGTGGGCAAATCGACCCAACAAAAATTCAAGTGGCAGACTTGGCTAAGACTATCCAAGACCCATTAGCGGCTAAGTTGCGAGAACGCTTAAAATCTGATTTTAACGTCGTTAAAAATGGAAAAGGAAAGCTTGGGATTGATTGTGTTTTTTCTACCGAGCAGCTTATGTATCCACAAAGTGATGGCACGGTATGTGCGGCAAAAAGTACTGCGGATGGTTCTAAGCGCATGGACTGCGCTTCAGGCTTTGGGGCAGTGACTATGGTTACGGCGAGTTTTGGGTTTATTGCTGTCTCACATGCACTTAAAAAGATGATAGCAAAATCACAACGGGAAACGGAAAATCTGTAAAGTGAATGAGGCTATTGCAATAGATAGCCTCATCCAATGAATTACGCAGGTGTCATTTCATTGGCAATATTTTGAATTGCAGTAATGAGTGATTGAATACCATTTTGGCGGGATTCGCTGAGTTGGTTAGGTAAGCCGGTTTGAGCTAATAAGTTATTAAAATCAATTTCCATAATCTCTTTTGCTGTTTTTTGCTCTATTGCCGCTAATAAAATGGCAAATAACCCTTTCACCACTCGGCCTTCACTATCCCCATAAAAATGAAATGTTTCATCATCATTGAGAAGCGCTCCAATCCAAACTCGGTTTTCACAGCCTTTAACCTCTTGAGTTTGCAGCTTTTCATCATCAGACAATACAGGCAGTTTTCTCGCCAATTGAATTAACAAACGATATTTATCTTCCCATGCTTTATGTGTGGAAAACTGTTCAACTATTTCTTGACTTTTAATCTCTGTACCGAATGGGTGCGGAGCAAGTTCATGGTTAGTCGAAGTCATTAGGCTTCCTTTATTGATTTATTCATTGAGTATAGAAAGTGAAACGGTGACTGCGTCAATAAATTTATCGACATCTTGCAGGTTGTTGTAAGGCATCATTGAGATACGCAAGCAGCCACTTATATTTAATGCATCCATTAATGGTTGGGTGCAGTGTTGACCATAGCGTAGTGCAATATTTTGCTCGGTCAAGAGGGCTCCCAGATCACTATGATGAACATCTTTGAAGTTAAATGATAGCAAAGGAGAATGTGGCACACTATAGCTAATAAAGCCGGGAAGTGCCGATAGTTTTTTAGTTGCATATTCGGTTAATGAGCAAGTATATGTTTCTGCTAGTGTTAAATTTGTCTCTTCCAGCCACTCTAGGACAGCTGAAAAGGCAATTACTCCAGCAATATTCGGTGTCCCTGCTTCGAACCGTTGGGGAATAGGAGCAAGTGTAAAATTATCAAATGTGACGTGAGTCAGCATTTTACCGCCACCATGCCAAGGGGACATTCGTTCTAACAGTTCTGTTTTTGCATAGCAAACCCCAAGCCCTGTGGGTCCATATAACTTATGTGCTGAAAATACATAGAAATCGATATTCAGATCACTGACATTAATAGGGCTATGGACGACACCTTGTGCACCATCAACAACGACCAGAGCTCCGATTTGGTGGGCAAGTTGGGTGACTGTCTGTATATCTGGCTGATACCCAGTTACATTGGACATTTGCGTAATAGCGATCACTTTCGTTTTTTCTGATAATTTAGATTTGAGTACATCAATGCTCAATGTCAGGTTTTTTTCAACTGGCCATTTTATAATTTTTGCACCGGTTTGCTGTGAAAGTATAATCCATGGTAATAAATTTGAGTGATGTTCTATTTCACTAACAATAATTTCATCATCAGGTTGTAATGTTGAGCGAAAATAACCTTGTGTAATTAAATTAATTGATTCTGTTGTCCCGCGTGTCCAAATAATATTTCTTTCACTTGAAGCACGAATATATTTTGCAGCACGAATTCGCCCCTGCTCATAATCACGTGTTAATTTTAATGATTCAGGTGACTGCCCTCGGTATACCGAACTGCCCGACAAGCGGTAGTAATCATTTGATGCATTGATCATGGCAATAGGTTTCAATGCAGTGGCGGCACTATCAAAAAATAGTGTTGACGAGTCTATCGCTGGAAAGGCGAGGCGAAATGTGGTGTCGCTAAAATGATCCATGAGTATTTTCTTTTTAGTCAAAATTTCAAGGTAATTTGAATTACTGAGTGCTGTATTGCTGATTGTACATTTATTAGTACATTTATAGTTATTTTCTGATTAATTTAAACCCATCATTTTTTAATCTAAACATTGAAATATTTTGTTACGTTTGGTATTAATTGTTGGTAATTATTCTAGATGTGGTTTCAAGATGATTCAGTGTTTTGCATTACAATGCAACGCCTTTTACGTATAAATTTATTTTTTTAAGTGCTTAGTAAATAATTTTCAAGATTTATCTTAAATATCTTACTGAAAGTTTTTTCTGTACACTTGTATTTATCTATAGATATTTGTATTTATTAAGTTAAATTGCTTAAGTAAATACCGAAATGACATTAAAAAAAGAGTAAAAAAAGAGTAAAAAAAAGCACCGCGTGTTGGCGGTGCACTATATAAAATCACTATGGACAGACAGGGTAAATGTACAGGAAGTGAAAAAACAGTAGCTAAAGCTACAAAGGTCTGGTTCAACCAGACAACTTGCAAACACAACATCACAACCACAAAGCCAAAAGTTTCAAAGTAACTAAACTCTGTAACTTTTCGTTCCGGCTTAGGAAGTGTGCATACTATAGGTATTTACTAGCGTATCCTCAAGGGACAAATTATAATGCTTCGGATGAAAAAAACTAATGCATAACAAGATGCCAAGTAGAAGTGATTATGTCTAAAAGATTACCGCCCCTAAATGCACTGAGAGTCTTTGACGCTGCAGCTCGTCATTTAAGTTTTACTAAGGCAGCAGAAGAATTATTTGTCACTCAAGCGGCCGTTAGCCACCAAATGAAAAGTTTGGAGGATTTCCTTGGGTTGAAATTATTTCGTCGACGCAATCGGTCATTGTTGTTGACAGAAGAGGGACAAAGTTATTACCTTGATATTAAAGAAATTTTTTCTTCTTTAAATGAGGCGACACGTAAGCTACAGGCAAGGAGCGCGAAGGGAGCATTAACAGTGAGTTTATCCCCAAGTTTTGCGATTCAGTGGCTGGTACCAAGGCTTTCAGGCTTTAACCAGGCCTATCCAGGAATTGATGTGCGGATCCAAGCTGTAGATAGAGAAGAAGATAAATTGGCAGATGACGTTGATGTCGCTATTTTCTACGGTAAGGGTAATTGGCCAGGATTAAGAACAGATAGGCTTTATGCTGAATATTTAATGCCAGTCTGTTCACCATCTTTATTAACTGGGGATAGCCAACTAAAAGTTCCTGAAGATCTAGCAAAACATACGTTACTTCACGATTCTTCACGAAGAGACTGGCAAGCATATGTTAAGCAACTAGAGTTACAAAATGTAGTCAATGTACAGCAAGGCCCTATTTTTAGTCATAGTGCTATGGTGATTCAAGCTGCTGTTCATGGTCAGGGGGTTGCATTAACGAATAATGTTATGGCCAAAAATGAAATTGACGCAGGGCGCTTAGTTTGTCCCTTTAGTGAGGTATTAGTTAGTAAAAACGCTTTCTACCTAGTTTGCCAAGAAAATCAGGCAGATTTAGGAAAAATAGCTGCATTTCGCCAATGGATCCTTGGGCAGGCAGCAAGTGAACAAGAGAAATTAGGCTTTATTACGGGTGACCAAGATGTGGCGCTTATTCAGTAATCAAGTATTTAAATAAAAGGTGTTACTGTGAATAGTCGTTTGATGTTAATTTTCGCTGGAATTAGTGGCTTCTTTACTGTGGCTTTCGGAGCTATTGGTTCGCATGCGTTATCGTCAATTATGAGTGTCCATCAAATGGACTGGATTGAAATAGGGCTACGTTATCAAATGCTGCATACTGTAGCACTGATGGTGCTTGGGGCTGTTTTATTACGTAAAATTATCCTATGGTTCTATTGGTCAGGTGTGTTTTTCTCTGTTGGAATACTTCTTTTTAGCGGTAGCCTTTATTGTATGGCACTATTGCAGGTAAAATACTTCTCTTATTTTACGCCAATAGGTGGTGTATGTTTCCTAATTGGTTGGCTGTTAGTGGTTATTGGCGCTATGCGTCTAAGGAAATCGGCGTCACGCAATGAGTAATAAAATTGCACTATATTGCCGTCCAGGCTTTGAAAAAGAATGTGCAGCAGAGATTACAGATAAAGCAGGGCAAAAAGAGATTTATGGTTTTGCCCGCGTAAAAGAAAATAGTGGTTATGTTATTTTTGAGTGTTATCAAGCAGAAGATGCCGACACACTCGCACGGACGTTGCCTTTTCGAGAATTAATTTTTGCTCGTCAAATGATTGTAATAGGAGACTTACTTAAGGACTTACCGCCTGAAGACCGTATTACTCCGATTGTAAATGCATTGAGTCAGCAAGTTGCGCGGGCAGGTGATATCCGTGTTGAAGTTGCTGATACCAACGAATCGAAAGAGCTGCTGAAATTTTGCCGTAAGTTTACGGTACCTTTGCGTAATGCATTACGCAAAGAAAAAATCTTATTGCCACTCGAAAACTTTAAGCGGCCCGTTATTCATGTGTTCTTTATTGCCCCAGGTTGTTGCTATACCGGGTATTCATATACCAATAATAGTTCAAATTTCTATATGGGGATCCCAAGGTTAAAATTCCCATCGGATGCGCCGAGCCGTTCAACCTTAAAACTTGAGGAAGCTTTCCATGTCTTTATTCCTTATGAAGAGTGGGAAGAGCGTTTAGCGAGCGGAATGAAAGCAGTCGATCTTGGTGCATGTCCAGGTGGATGGACTTATCAATTGGTAAAACGTAGTATGATGGTGGATGCTGTAGATAACGGCCCAATGGCGGAAAGCCTTATGGATACAGGGCAAGTTAAGCATCACCGTGAAGATGGGTTTAAATTTAAACCAACGTCTCACAATATTACGTGGTTAGTCTGTGATATGGTCGAAAAACCGGCTAAAGTTGCTGCATTAATGACGGAGTGGCTTGCACAAGGTTGGTGCCGAGAGGCCATTTTTAACTTAAAATTGCCGATGAAAAAGCGCTATGAAGAAGTTTCACATATCTTAGAAAAGATGAAAACACAGCTTAAAGAGCAAGGCGTTAATGTGTTGATTCAAGCGAAACAGCTTTATCATGACCGCGAAGAAGTGACTGTACATGTGATGAGGATATGGTCGGCAAATCCAATGGCACGCGAGTATTATTAATCCATAAAATCAGCTAATAAGAAGGGCCACTAATTAAGTGGCCTTCTTGTATATATTAGTTGGTTCTATAACGTAGCTGATTCAAATTTCCTTGTAACGCGATATCGGTTCTTAAAGTTGCAATATCTCGACAAATCAATGCAATTTCCTGTTGATTGATGAGTTTTTTCTGCCATTTTTCTTCAAGTTTATCTAAATTAGCAAATATATTTTCAATAGAATGGTATTGCTGCAATAGGGTTGTGGCTCTTTTGGGGCCAATACCTGCAACCCCAGGAACCTTACTGCTATTGATCCCTGCGAGTCCCCAATAATCAGGAAGTTGCTCAGGAGAAACACCAAATTCCTTCTCGATAAAGGGGATATCAAGCCAGCGTTTTTGAAAATAGTCACGAATTCTTAAGTTAGGAGAAAGGAGTTGGCAATAACCTTTATCTGTGGACACGATGGTAACCGTATGACCAGAGCCCGCAATGCGTGTTGCTAAGGTTGCGGCTAAGTCATCAGCTTCATCCCCTTCAGACTGCCAGCAGTGAATCCCTTTTTCTTTAAATAAAGCGATTAATGCAGGGAGTTCGGCATGCAAATCTTCAGGCATAGGTTGTCGGCCAGCTTTATAATCAGGCAGTCTTTCATGGCGCCAGCTTTGATGACGTCCTTCTTCATCAAACACAGCGACAATGTGTGTGGCCTCTGTATGGGTGATCAACTGCGCTATTGCAGATAAACAAGTTTCTCCACATGGGCTTCCTTGCACCGCGTGGATCCGGCGTATTAAGTTTAATGCATCAATAATTAATAAATGGATCATAAATACGCCATCATTATTTATTTCACGATTTCATAGCAAGGTTCGTATGCAGTACCACCCGGTAATTTCATACGATGTTGTTCAACGAAGCCTTGTAATAACACATCCATACGCTTCATTAGCTCACTATCACCGTGAATTTTGAATGGGCCATGTTTTTCGATGGCTTTCATACCAACTTCTTTCACGTTACCAGCGACAATACCGGAGAAAGCGCGACGTAAATCTGAAGCCAATTTTTCAGGTGCTTGTCCTGGGTGTAGGTTCAGTGACGCCATATTTTCATGCGTTGGTTCGAATGGATGCTGTAAATCGTGAGCAATTTTGATTGACCAGTTGAAGCTATAGGCATCACCAGTGCTACGGCGATTTTCTTTAACTTGTGGCATGCTACGTTTCATCACACGAGCAACTTCTGGAGCATCATCAATAATAATTTGGTAATGCTTGCTGGCTTCATCACCTAAAGTGTGACGAATAAAATCGTCTAATACTTCAAAGTATTCAGCACTTTCTTTTGGACCCGTTAAAATCAATGGCAGAACTTGTTCACTGTTAGCTGGATCCATCAAGATACCAAGTAAATAAAGCAACTCTTCAGCTGTACCGACACCGCCAGGGAAGATAATAATCCCATGACCTAATCGAACGAATGCCTCTAAACGTTTTTCGATATCAGGCATAATGATGAGCTCGTTCACTAATGGGTTTGGTGGCTCAGCCGCAATAATTGAAGGTTCAGTTAAGCCGATAAAACGGCTATTTTTGTATTGTTGTTGGGCATGGCCAACAGCAGCACCTTTCATTGGTGCTTCCATAGCTCCGGGACCACAACCTGTACAGATATTGAGTTCACGTAAGCCAAGTTCGTTACCGACCTTACGACCATATAGGTATTCAATTTCATTAATTGAGTGGCCACCCCAGCAAACAATCATACTTGGGTCTTCATCAATGTGCAGTGCGCGAGCATTACGCAAGATGGAGAAAATCATGTTGGTGATGTGGGTGCCATTTTCGAGGTCTAGATTAAATCGCTCTTTGGCATGTGTAATTTGCGCATGTACGAATAAAATGTCACGTAATACGGCAAACAGGTTTGCTTGTAAGGTGCGGATGATTTTACCATCAACGAAGGCTTTTTCTGGTGGCTCGATAAGTTCGAGCTTAACGCCGCGCTCACGACGTAATACGTTGATATCAAAATCTTTACTTTTTTCTAAAAGCTCTTTACTGCTATCGGTTAAGCTGCCTGAATGCAAAACGGCTAAAGAGCAATTCCTAAATAATTGGTACAAATCGCTACTGGCCGTGCGTTTTAGCATATCAACTTCAAGTTGAGAGAGTAGATCCATAGATCCTAATGGACTGATATGAGTAATCAAGTAGTACTCCTTTACCCAATGGGTTCTTGATATGTGATTGTACTGTAAATGCATTAATTACATTTATTTTTCAACTGTATACATTTATTGCCGTGATAAGCGACCTAATTCAGGCTTAAATTCTTCATTACTACGCCATGGGTTTATATCAAGCCCTCCGCGGCGAGTATAGCGTGCGTAAACACTGAGTTTTTCAGGTTTACACAATTGCATAATGTCAGTGAAAATGCGTTCAACGCACTGTTCGTGAAATTCATTATGATGACGAAATGAAACTAAATAACGCAATAAAGCTTCGCGATCAATTTTTGGCCCACGATAGTGGATTTGCACAGAGCCCCAGTCAGGTTGGTTGGTTATTAAGCAGTTTGATTTTAATAAATGGCTCACTAACGTTTCGTCGACAACCTGTTGCTGGGTACAATTCGCCAAATAGTTTCGATTAAACTCATAATTATCAATATCAATTTCTTGCTCATCAATACATTCGCCAAGTAATGGCTGGATAGGTTGATGAGAAAAATGGGCTAATTTATGGAGTGTAACGCTTACTTGGCCATTAGCACAGTGGCTTAAATCATTTTGCAAAGCGCTTCGCACATTTTCCCAAGTTTCAAAACGTGTTTGGTTAAAACTGTTTAGATAAAGCTTAAAACTTTTTGATTCAATTAAATTTTCGCTATTTGCATCAACACTAACCGAACCTATTGCTACCTGAGGAACACCACGCTGATTTAGCCATGAAAGCTCATACATTGTCCAAATATCGGCACCGTGAAACGGAAGCGCCTTAGCGTGAATGGCTAAAGGGTCTCGATTTAAACTACGAGGGACGGCTTGCAATAATGTGGCATCATATCGGTCATGGTACGCCGTTTTCTTCCCAAGTGTTAAATTATTAAGTGCGGGATTATTCTGGTAGTGTGACATAGTGGTCCTTATACTTCATAAACTTAAAATGAGGTTTACAGGTAAAAAATTGGGATGTTTTCTTCATTTGCAAACTTCTGTCATAATACCATTTATCTACTACATTGACGCCTTTCTCTTTAAATTGGCTACAAAAAACGCATAACTATGAATACATCACACTCTGTCGCTCTACAAAATTTTACTCACAAATATATTTCTCAGTGGCACCAACAAACGGGTTTACCTCCAGCCTCAACAGATCTCTATGGTGTTCCATCTCCATGTATTGTCCGTACAGGTGAAAACTGGGTTTATTGGGAGTCTCAGCCATTCCCAATAAAGGATGCGAACTTAGACAAAGTCGCGACAGCATTGGAAATCAATTTACAAGATGACATCCATGCTTTTTATACGACACAACTTGCTGGTGATATGAAAGCCACATTTCGAGATATTACGCTGAGTTTAGTGCAGGTATGGAATGAAGATGATTTCATCCGTTTGCAAGAAAATTTAATTGGCCATTTAGTCACTCAGAAGCGCTTAAAACTATCCCCCACGCTGTTCATTGCGACTTTAGAATCAGAGATTGAAATGATTTCAATGTGTAATCTCACGGGGGAAATTATATTAGAAAAATTTGGTAGTCAGGAAAGGCGTGTACTTTCTTCGAATTTAACAAGTTTTCTCGATGAACTAGTGGTTGTCATTGAACCTCAGGGGTAAGTATTTTGAAGTGGTTTTGTGTAAGCAAATGCCTACAATTGAGCTAAGTCATCTCTTAAAAAACGATCTTTATATTGTAATGATAATTATTTAACTTTTAATTTCATGGCGTTACTATCTGGTTTGTGATTTGTAGGTATTTTCACCGTATTATTGTTTATTTTGCTAGGTTGTTTCATTAATACATTTAATGCATTCTTATCTCGCTGGACAGGGTAAACTCGTTTAGCTTTTTATACCTTAATGCTTAATATAAGGTGTAAAAATTGTTTAAAACAAAGCGATGGAACGCGACTAGGTGACGAATCTATAAATTTGTTTTAATCAACAGGATGTTGAATGACGGGAAGTCATTTGCAGGATGCGTAAATTTTAAAGTATGAGCCAGTCAGCTTCGGTTGACTGGCTTTTTTAGTTATGCGTTTATTACAGTAGAGAGGTAGAAAAGTATCAATGGTAATTTAACTTTTTAAAAATCAATGCTTTGCCCTAGTTGAGTTTTCGGTTAACGAGGCAATAATATCTTGGGTCATGGTATCGCGTAGTGCTTCTCGGCGGCGAAATTCAGCACGACGCTGGCTTTTCACTGACTCAATGTCTCGTACTGGTTCTTGAATGGGTAATTGGAACCAACCATCAGGTGTTTTCGTTGCACTACATTCTTGCCAAAACGTATCGTAGCTTGATTTCAAATGCTGGCTCTTAATATGGCACTGGTTTGAAATCCCTAATATTGATTTGGCCTGAAAGAAGGTTGCTACTGCATAAACCGCGGACATTAATAAGTTTTTCGGTCTCATTCCGTGCATCTGCTTAGTTATCAACCTAACTTGGTCGACACTTTGTTCAGTGGAAGGGCCTTGTAAAGAGCACACATACAATTGTCCTTCAGGGCCAAAGGAAAAACTCATTAAATAAATATCGTCACCCGTTTCATTTCTCAAGTGTAAGGTGAGATCACCTTCCCGAGGATATTGAGAATAAATCAATGTTAATTGAGCAAATTCTCCTGATTTTAATTCAATGTTGGCTACAGTAAGCCCTTCGCGCTTAGCACAAAACATCGCTTCAAGCGCTTCGGGTTTAAATGTGGTTTCAATTAAATTTAGCGTGTAGCTGGCAGTTAATAATTTTTGTTTTCCATTCCAATTTTTATGTAGGTATTTATTGATTGGGCGCTCAATGAAGTGAGGAACGCCTTCAATAACGGAAGAAAACTGAGCACTACGGTAGTTTTGACACATAAATTGATAATGCTGATATTGTGACGAAGGTAGCTTTGAAATGCGTATTTTTCTTTTTAATTCAATATAGTTAGAGTTTAAAGCTTTCCAGACTTTATTTTCCTTGCGCCACTGTTTTAGTCGTCCCATAAATAAACCATTTTGCTGTTAATTATTTTATAAGTTCTAAATTGATAAAACATTTAATTTTACATGTGTTATCTGCAACGAAACATAAACAGAATTTATTAAATGAGTTGTTAGCTTAATAGTCGCGATAATAATTATAGATAAGGAAAATGAATCAGCTTGTATTTACTCATTTTTAACCCCATTTATTCGACAGAATTGTTATACAAAATATCGTATATTTGCCATTGCTATTACTAAATGAGTTTAAGTATGAATATTGAACAACGTATCATTGAGAAGCTTCGTCACTTAGAAGAGGAAATGAAATTAAAATCTCTTTGGAGGGAGCAACCGCCTTTGCCAGACGCTTTTAATAGTGTAGAGCCTTTTTGTATTGACACGATGGAGGCGATAGAGTGGCTACAGTGGATTTTGATCCCCCGCCTGCAAATGTTAATTGAGCAAGGGGCGACGCTGCCAACTAATTTTGCGGTTGCTCCTTATTTTGAAGAAGCTTATAAGCATGATGAAGAAGAACAATACACCCTAATTATTGATTATTTGCGTGAATTAGATGGTTTTTTCTCAACAAAGACCCACGGGTAATTTATTGATGCTGGAAATTATTTATCACGATGAGTATATGGTGGCTGTGAATAAGCCCGCGGGGATGCTAGTGCATCGCAGTTGGCTGGACAGTAAAGAAACCGTCTTTGTGATGCAAACATTACGTGACCAAATTGGCCAGTATGTTTATCCCATTCATCGCTTAGATAGGCCAACCTCAGGTATATTACTTTTTGCATTATCGAGTGAGGTTGCAAGGCTGTTGTCGGCTCAATTTGAAAACCATCAGTTAGAAAAAGTGTATCATGCCATTGTTCGTGGCTATTTAACTGAAGAGCAAACCATCGATTATCCGTTGTTAGAAGAGTTAGATAAAATTGCGGATAAGCATGCATCACGTGAGCCTGTTTTGCAGGAGTGTGTTACCCACTGTAAACCGATAGCAACAGTTGAATGTCCCATTGCGATTGGGCGATATGAAACATCAAGATTTAGTTTGGTTGAATTAAAACCTGAAACTGGTCGTAAACATCAATTGAGAAGGCATATGTCTCACCTTCGCCATCCTATTATTGGAGATAGTAAGCATGGCGACTTACGCCAAAATAGAGGCGTGAATACGCATTTTTCAGTATCGCGCTTGATGTTACATGCCAGCGTATTAAATTTAAACCATCCAATAACAAAAGAAAATATATCGTTGGTTGCCACATGGGATACACAATGGTTGTCATTAATTGAGCAATTTGGATGGTCAGGCAAAGTTGAAAAATTAGGGATAAACGTTATTAACTCATCAAGTTAACTATAAAATAGAGGGAAAGTTATGTCAAAAATAGGCATTTTTGTTGGAACTGTCTACGGTAACTCTTTAGCTGTTGCAGAAACAGCACAAGAAATTTTAGAGCAGCTAGGGCATGAAGTGGTTGTTTTTGATGAGCCCACCTTGAACGATTGGCAACTTTATAATTCAGGCAATGAAATTGCGCTTATTGTTACCTCGTCGACAGGGCAAGGGGATTTACCGGACACTATCGCTCCGTTATATAGTGAAATCAAAGATGTTGTCGGTTATCAACCTGACTTGCGTTATGGCTTAATTGCTTTAGGTGATAGCAGCTATGAAAGCTTTTGTGGGGCCGGTATTCGTTTTGATGAGTTGTTAGCTGAACAATCAGCGACCCGTATTGGTGATATTTTATTTATTGATGCAATTGAGGTGGATGTTCCTGAGGAGTTTGCTAAGCCTTGGGTTGAAGCGTGGGCAGAGCTGCTCTAAAAAATGTCTGCACCGTAGTATTACCTATATTAATGATAAATATTGGCAGTGCTACGGCGCAGTAAATTAATCATTTCACCTGTAAATTATTTACGGGTCAGTTTTTCTAGATCCGCTTCAATTTCTGCGATCTTATTTGAAACCACGTGTTCAAGATGGCGTAAGTCATCAAGAATTTTGTGTTTTAAATCAATATCAGTTTGATCTGTTTGGCAAATTTGGTCTAGTTCTTCGATGGCATAACGCAGGTTAGTGTTAATTTCATTAATTTCTTTGAAATTATTATTACCGTCAGCAATAGTTTTACGCTGGCGTGGGTATTTGAATTTTACACTTTTAGCGAAAAACTCACCTTTATCTTTGCGAAAATATATTTTTAAAATGTCATTATTCGCTTCTTGGCGTAAGGTGTAGCGGTCGATGTCTTGAGGGTTACTGATGCCTAAACTTTTCAAATTATCGTACATGTTAGCTCGCTTTACTGTAGAGACAGAGTCGGTAAACAAAGTGATAGTGTGAGCAGGCCGTAACAATATCGGTCTATTTCTCGTTAATAAGTTATCTATTCCACTCGTTTGGATGATAGATAGAATGATGTTATTACACAAACAGCATCATTATAATGAAAAATAAAATAATACAGTTTTATTAAAGGTAAACGGCAAAAGCCACGGATATATTATGCGCGATTTGTAGAAATTGACAAACTTCTCTTTGCAATTAATGCGCTAATATTAAAAGGTAACACTGATATGGCCACCCGAGTTGCATACGGGGGTATGCGATTCGGGATAGCTTTGGTTTTTTAACCTAATTACCGTCGCTCACTATAAAAGCTTATTATAAAAAAACAGTAACAGGTTTGGCGTGAGATTATAAAGGGTTAACTATTCATCAATGGTTCGTAATAATTCATTAATGCCTACTTTACCGCGGGTTTTTTCATCGACTTTCTTGACAATGACTGCACAATACAGGCTATAACGACCATCTTTAGATGGTAGATTACCCGAAACAACTACGGAGCCAGCAGGGACTCGGCCATAATGGATTTCACCTGTTTCACGGTCATAGATTTTGGTGCTTTGCCCCAAATAAACGCCCATTGAAATGACGGAGCCCTCTTCAACAATTACCCCTTCAACGACTTCAGAACGAGCACCAATAAAGCAATTGTCTTCAATAATCGTTGGGTTGGCTTGTAATGGTTCGAGTACACCACCGATCCCTACACCACCAGATAAATGCACGTTTTTACCAATCTGTGCACATGAGCCAACGGTTGCCCACGTATCCACCATCGAGCCCTCATCAACGTAGGCACCAATGTTGACATATGACGGCATTAATACGCTATTTTTAGCAATATAAGCGCCTTTACGTACCGCGGCAGGGGGAACAACTCGGAAGCCTTCTTTCTCGAAGCGAGCTTGGTCATAATCTGCAAATTTCATCGGGACTTTATCGAAATAACGGCTTTCTGCACCGTCAATGACTTGGTTATCTTGAATGCGAAATGATAATAAAACTGCTTTTTTCAGCCATTGGTGGGTAACCCAAACACCAGCAATTTTTTCAGCGACACGTAATTTTCCGTTGTCGAGTAATGCTATGGTATCTAGCACGGCTTGCTTTACCGAACTTGATACGGTATTTGGTGTGATATTGGCTCGCTCTTCGAACGCTTGTTCAATGATCGCTTGTAAATGCTGCATTGATTGTATTTTCCTCTTAAATGACCTAAAAGTGAACGTTCACCATAAAAATGTGATGGACGCTATATTTTATCCTTCGATTTTAGGGTTTCTGTCAACCTTTCTGATAACTCTTGTTGCATATTTTTAGTCAAGGCCTTGTGATCTTTATCTGCTAAGACAAAGAAATCTTCTACTTTTTCGCCAATTGTCGTGATGCGTGCGCCATATAGCGAAATTTCCATTTGCGCAAAAATATGACCGATACGAGCCAATAACCCCGGTTGATCCAAAGCGAACAGCTCCATATAAGTGCGACGTTCGTTAGTGGAATGCAGGAAATTCACTTTTGTTGGCACAGTAAAGTGACGTAATTTTGACGGTAAGGTACGTGGCTTAGGCAGTGAAATTTCAGGTTGCTGTACGGCTAATAACAACATTTTTCGGATATGGTCGTATCTGTCTTTGGATAGAGGGCTACCGTTAGGTTCCAGTACGATGAAGGTATCCATGGCCATATTGTCTTTATTGGTGAAAATTTGAGCGCTATGAATGCTTAAATTTCGCCGATCTAATTCGCTGGCAACAGCTGCAAATAAATGGGGTTTATCATGGCACCAAATAAAAATTTCGGTTCCGCCATGCTTAGGTTGCGTGCTGATTAACACCAATGGCTGGCTCAAGTCGTGGGCCAGTAAGTGCTTAGCATGCCATGCTAATTGGGATGGCGTATGACGTAAAAAATAATCAGCATGGCAGCGAGACCATAAGTTTTGTAGTTTCTCTTCATCGATGGATGATTGGCGCAGTAATGATAAAGCTTGATAACGGTGATGACGAATGCGTTCGCGTAAGTCAGGGGTACTTTGCATGCCTTGATTTAACTGGTGTTCTGTCGATAAAAATAGCTCACGAATTAAACTTTGTTTCCAGCTATTCCATAGCGTGCTATTTGTGGCACAAATATCTGCAACTGTTAAACACATCAAGTAGTTAAGCCGTGAAACAGTTTTAACTTCTCCTGCAAATTGCTTGATAATATCAGGGTCCTGAATATCTCGTCGTTGAGCTGTCACTGACATTAATAAGTGATTTTTTACCAACCAGGAAGCCAATTCAGCTTCTTTGACAGAAAAATCATGCAGTAAGGCGAAATCATAAACAAACTCAGAGCCGAGATCAGAGTGATCCCCTGAGCGGCCTTTAGCGATATCATGGAAAATCGCAGCTAATCGTAAAAGTTCGGGATGCAATAACTTGGGGTAAACACTGACACAAAGAGGGTGATCTCGGCGGTTTTCTTCTAATGTAAAACTATCAATTTTTTGCAGTACGCGGATCGTGTGTTCATCAACGGTATACGCATGAAATAGGTCGAATTGCATTTGACCAACGATATTGCCCCATAATGGTGTGTAGGCACTTAATACACTGTGAAGGTGCATAGGGACAAAAGCCCCTTTGATTGCTCTGGGATGGCGTAAAATTTTAATAAACAGTTTTCGGGCTTCAGGGATTTCGCATAGTGGCACTGAAAGGTTGCGGCGTGCATAACGAAGCTGACGCAATGTGGTGGAATAGATCCCTGTAATATTTGGATAGCGAGCCATTTGATAAAACATTTTTAAAATGGCGGCTGGCTGCTTAATAAATAACTCTTCATCAATAACGTCAATCAATGACCCGCGTAATTGGAATAGTGAATCAATAGTGCGGGGCTTTTCGTTGGGGTTAAGTGTTAAAATAGCTTCATCAAATAACTGCAATAACATTTGATTAAGTTCTCGAACACGGCGAGTGACGCGATAGAAATCTTTCATCATCCGTTCAACGGGTTGGTTTTTTTCGCCTTCATAACCCAATAAGCGAGCCACACTAAACTGGCGGTCAAATAGCAGGCGATTATCATGGCGTTTCACCACTAAATGGAGTGCAAAGCGAATTTTCCATAAAAACATTAAGCACTCTTTGAGTTCTTGGCGCTCTTCTTCAGTGAGAAAGCCAAAGCCTACCATTTCATCGACGGTAGTTGCACCAAAATGGCGTCGTCCGACCCACAGTAAGGTATGGATATCTCGCAATCCCCCAGGGCTACTTTTAATATCAGGTTCTAAATTATAGCTGGTGCTATGGAAGCGTTGATGACGCTCTTGTTGCTCTTCAATTTTTGCGGCAAAAAAGACGGCAGAAGGCCAAAAATCATCGCTAAAAATGGTTTTTTGTAATTGTAAAAACAGAGTGACATCACCACAAATTAACCGTGATTCAATGAGGTTAGTTGCGGTGGTTAGATCCGCATTTCCGGCTTCAATACATTCAGCAAGGGAACGAACACTGTGGCCGATATCAAACCGCAAATCCCACAAGAGCGTGATAAATTGCCCTATTTCGCTAGCGATGTGTTCTGGAAGGGGGTTTTTACTTAAAACTAAAATATCAATGTCAGAAAGTGGATGTAGTTCATGGCGCCCATAACCCCCAACGGCGATCAGTGACATATCGGGCTGCTTATCAAATTTAAAAGATTGCCATAATCGAGTTAGTAACGCATCAAGGTAATCACTTCGCAAGTGAATAAGATCGGCAACATTTTTACCTTGGTTGAAAGCCTCTTCCAACCATTGGTCGAAATCATCGACATGTTGTCTTAATGAATTCAATTCGAGGTCATGAGGACTAAATTGATTCGGAGATAGGTAGGAAGCTGAATTGGCTGTCATCTTTATCTTTCCGTATTGATAGCAATAGGGGTTAGCTACCAGCTTACGGTTTTTTGATAAAAATGAACAGAGGTAGAGCCTTCGATTAAAAAGGCTCTAAGAAGAAGATTATTCGTTAACTAATACCGCAGAGATAAAGGGCTCTTCTTCTTTACGGAGTGTGAGTATTTCACAGCCGTTATCTGTTACGACTAATGTGTGCTCATATTGCGCTGACCAACCGCGGTCTTTGGTTTTAACTGTCCAGCCATCTTTCATGGTACGAATGCGGTGATCACCCGTGTTGACCATTGGCTCAATGGTAAAAGTCATCCCTTTTTGCAGGACTACGCCACTGTCATCAGCGTCATAGTGCAGAACTTGTGGCTCTTCATGGAAACCTTGCCCAATGCCGTGGCCGCAATATTCACGCACAACCGAGAAATCTTGTTTTTCGACAAATTCTTGAATTGCTTTGCCCAGGGTACGTAAGCGAATACCTGGTTTAACCATACGGATAGCTAAATACAAGCTGTCTAGGGTGACTTGGCAAAGGCGTTCGCCTTGAATTGTCGGTTTACCAACGATAAACATTTTGGAGGTATCGCCATGGAAACCCTCTTTAATAACAGTGACATCGATATTGACAATATCGCCATCTTTCAAAATTTTATCGTCGCTAGGAATACCGTGGCAGATGACATCATTGACGGAAATACAAACAGATTTAGGAAAACCGTGATAATCCAAACATGCAGGGATAGCTTTCTGCACATCAACAATGTGTTGATGACATAGGCGGTCTAATTCACCCGTACTAACTCCCGGCACAACGTGCGGAGCAATCATTTCTAACACTTCTGCTGCTAAGCGGCCAGCAACACGCATTTTCTGAATATCTTCTTCAGTTTTGATAATAATAGCCATGAATTTAGTCCATTCATGCCAACATTGAATTTGATGGCATGTTAAAAAAGAGGGGGAAAATAGGTAGCCCATTTTACATCGATAAGATATATGGTAACAGCCACCGCATTTTCTGCCAACTAGCTATCGAGCGGATCCGAAAGTCGAAGTCACTTTATAGTAGATAAGGAACGGTACGGAGTTTGTTCATTTTGAGCTTTTAATAGCACAAAATGCAAAATAATCACGAAGGCCATTGAGAATGGCATAATAAAAATAAGGCTTTTTTATCTTGTCAAAAAGTGACTATAATTAGCCTGAGTGATGGTTAAATATTGCTCAGGCGAATCGCTTTAAATTAAATCCATTTTTAGGCATTTTTGTGAACGAAAAAAACAACAAAAGTTGGCTTCTAAGTTGGTTTTATGGTATAAAGCGCGCCGGCAATCCATATTATTTCTTATCAGCATCATCGAAGTGTCATTTTATGGTATCAAGATGAAGTGGCTTATGATGAAAGTTTGGATGTGCGAAACTTAAAACTCAATTGTGTAATAACACACACAAATCGACACGTGCACCGGGGTGCTCTTATGCGTTTTAACGCAGCTTTGGAGTCGGTAGCATGGGATTTGTGGAGGCATAACCCCAATTACTTAAATACAGAGGTATTAAATGGCAACTGTTTCCATGCGCGATATGTTACAAGCAGGCGTACACTTTGGTCACCAGACTCGTTACTGGAACCCAAAAATGAAACCTTTCATTTTCGGTGCGCGTAACAAAGTTCATATCATCAACCTGGAAAAAACTGTTCCAATGTTCAACGAAGCTCTGGCTGAGTTGACTAAAATTGCTTCTCGTAAAGGCAAAATTCTGTTTGTCGGTACTAAACGTGCTGCAAGCGAAGCCGTTCAAGAAGCTGCTAACAGCTGTGATCAGTATTTCGTTAACCACCGTTGGTTAGGCGGAATGTTGACTAACTGGAAAACCGTTCGTCAGTCAATCAAACGTCTGAAAGATTTAGAAGTTCAATCACAAGACGGTACTTTCGACAAACTGACTAAGAAAGAAGCGCTGATGCGTACTCGTGAACTTGGTAAGTTAGAAAACAGCTTAGGCGGTATCAAAGATATGGGCGGTTTACCTGACGCTCTGTTCGTTATCGATGCAGACCACGAACACATCGCTATTAAAGAAGCAAACAACTTGGGTATCCCAGTATTTGCTATCGTTGATACTAACTCTGATCCAGACGGTATCGACTTCGTTATCCCTGGTAACGATGATGCAATCCGTGCAATCAAACTGTATCTGGGCGCTGTAGCAAGCACCGTTCGTGAAGGTCGTTCACAAGATCTGGCTGTTCAAGCAGAAGAAAGCTTAGTAGAAGCTGAATAATAAGGTTTAAACCCTTATTTAGGTATTGCTATACAGGTACTGCTATATGTTAGAAGGGGCCTGATTTAGGCCCCTTTTATATATGAATCAGAACTATCCACGTGGGGAATATTCCCACGGGGAATATCGAGGAATAAATCACATGTCTGGAATTACCGCTGCATTGGTAAAAGAACTGCGCGAACGTACTGGCGCAGGTATGATGGAATGTAAAAAAGCACTTGTTGAAGCTAATGGCGACATCGAATTAGCAATTGATAACATGCGTAAATCAGGTCAAGCAAAAGCGGCTAAAAAAGCAGGTCGCGTTGCAGCTGAAGGTGTTATCCTGACTGAAGTTTTCAACGGTGGTAAAACAGGTGCTCTGGTTGAGCTGAACTGCGAAACTGACTTCGTTGCTAAAGATGCAGGTTTCTTAGCATTCGGTAAAGAAGTTTTAGCTTCTGTTGTCGCTGACAAAAATGCGGATATCGAAGCGCTGAAAGCAAAATTCGAAGAAGCTCGTACAACATTAGTTGCGAAAATTGGTGAAAACATCAATATTCGTCGCGTTGCTATTCTGGAAGGCGCACAAGTAGGTAGCTACCTGCACGGTGCACGTATTGGTGTTTTAGTTGCAGCTGAAGGTGCTGACGAAGAATTACTGAAACACATTGCTATGCACATCGCTGCAAGCAAACCTGAATATGTGACTCCAGATGATGTTCCTGCTGATGTTGTTGCTCACGAGCACCAAATCCAGTTAGACATCGCTATGCAATCGGGTAAACCACGCGAAATCGCTGAAAAAATGGTTATCGGTCGCATGAACAAATTCACTGGCGAAATCTCTCTGACTGGCCAGCCTTTCGTAATGGACCCAAGCAAATCTGTTGGTGACTTACTGAAAGAGAAAGGTGCTACAGTTTCTGGTTTCCTTCGTTTTGAAGTTGGTGAAGGTATCGAAAAAGTTGAAACTGACTTTGCAGCAGAAGTTGCTGCAATGAGCAAGTAATCAACTAAGGGCCGCCAATTGGCGGCTCTGTTTTATATACGTCTATTCCCATCGATGTTTATGTCACTTACATAAATAGCGCTAGAATTCATTGTGTATAAAAACATTGTATTTAAACTCATTAAAAATTTAGGTATGTAGAATTCTATAATTCTACGTATGTTACCCCAATAAATCTCTGTTAGGACAGAACACCATGGCAACCAATGCAAAACCCGTTTATCAGCGTATCCTGCTTAAGCTAAGTGGCGAAGCCTTACAAGGCGCAGAAGGTTTTGGTATCGATGCTAGCGTTTTAGATCGTATGGCTCAGGAAATCAAAGAACTCATAGAACTGGGTATACAGGTCGGTGTCGTTATTGGCGGTGGTAACCTGTTTCGTGGTGCTGGTTTGGCACAAGCTGGCATGAACCGTGTTGTCGGAGACCACATGGGAATGCTAGCAACTGTGATGAACGGACTCGCAATGCGTGATGCATTACATCGCGCCTATGTGAATGCAAGACTGATGTCTGCAATTCCACTTAACGGTGTCTGTGATAACTATAGCTGGGCAGAAGCTATTAGCTTGTTACGTCACGGCCGTGTTGTTATTTTTTCTGCAGGAACAGGCAACCCATTTTTTACAACAGACTCTGCTGCGTGTCTACGTGGCATTGAAATTGAAGCGGATGTTGTATTAAAAGCGACAAAAGTTGATGGTGTGTATTCAGCAGACCCTGCTAAGGACCCAGATGCGGTCCTTTATGAAAATCTGAGTTACCAAGAAGTTTTAGAGCGTGAACTTAAAGTGATGGACTTGGCTGCGTTCACATTAGCACGTGACCATAACTTACCGATTCGCGTATTCAATATGAATAAGCCAGGCGCTTTACGACGCGTGGTTATGGGTGAAAATGAAGGAACTCTGATTTCTCACAATTAATACTCAGAGACATGACCTGAGTTTAAATGTATTATCTAGCATATAAATTCAGACTATTTAAGCGAGGCCGCATCGCGGCCTTTAATAACCAGTTCTTAAGGGTTGAAAACGTGATTAATGAAATCCAAAAAGATGCTCAAGACCGTATGGAAAAGAGCCTTGAAGCATTCAAAAACCAAATTAGTAAAGTTCGTACAGGCCGTGCATCCCCAAGTCTGTTAGATGGTATTACTGTTGAATATTATGGTTCAGCAACGCCTCTGCGCCAATTAGCAAACGTCACTGTTGAAGATTCACGCACATTAGCGATTTCTGTTTTTGACCGCAGCATGTCACCTGCGATTGAAAAAGCGATTATGGCATCTGACTTAGGTCTGAACCCATCATCAGCGGGTACGGTGATCCGTGTTCCTCTTCCTCCATTAACGGAAGAGCGTCGTAAAGACTTAATTAAAGTGGTTCGTGGTGAGGCAGAACAAGGCCGTATTGCTGTTCGTAACGTGCGCCGTGATGCTAACGATAAAGTAAAAGCTTTACTGAAAGATAAAGAAATCAGTGAAGATGATGAGCGTCGTTCACAAGATGATATCCAAAAGCTGACTGATAACTACATCAAGAAAGTTGATGAGTCATTAGCGCAAAAAGAAGCGGAGCTGATGGAGTTTTAATCCATCATGATAATAAAGCCACCAAAGCAAACAACTGTAAAAGTGTGCGCTAGCGTGGCTTTATTATTTTCATATCTATTAATAAATCTTTTCTAATCATTAAGCTGATATAATCTCAGTATTGAATTAATACAGAGTAACCAATCACTATGAAACGTCTGACAATCCTGGGTTCTACAGGTTCAATTGGTACCAATACACTTTCTGTTGTTCGCCAAAATCCCGAAAAATTTCAAATTATTGCTTTAGTGGCAGGAAAGAATGTCGCTGAAATGGCGAAACAGTGCCTTGAGTTTAATCCGAAATATGCCTCAATGGCGGATGAACCATCAGCAAAAGCGTTAAAAACTATTTTGACAGAGAATAATTGTAAAACTGAAGTTTTATCAGGAAAACAAGCTGCAATTGACCTTGCTGGCCTTGATGATGCAGACCAAGTGATGTCAGCAATTACCGGGGTTGCCGGTTTACTTCCTACTTTAGCAGCAATACGCAAAGGTAAAAGAATATTATTAGCGAATAAAGAGTCTTTAATTACCAGTGGCCGTTTATTCTTTAATGAGATTCGCAAGCACAATGCAACTGTGTTTCCTATTGATAGTGAGCATAATGCTATCTTCCAAAGTTTACCTGAAATTATTCAATTAAATTTAGGATTCTCTGATTTGTCTGCATCGGGTATTTCGAGCATCGTATTAACCGGTTCAGGCGGCCCATTTAGGGATACCCCATTATCGCATTTTGATAATGTGACACCTGATGAAGCGTGTAACCACCCAAATTGGTCGATGGGGCGAAAAATATCAGTCGATTCAGCGACAATGATGAATAAAGGGCTAGAATATATTGAGGCTTGCTATTTTTTTAATGCGAGCGCCGAGCAAATGGAAGTGATTATCCATCCTCAATCTGTTATTCATTCCATGGTTCGGTATCAAGATGGTAGCGTGATAGCCCAGTTGGGGACGCCAGATATGCGTACACCGATTTCATACAGCATGGCTTATCCCCAGCGTATCGTATCTGGCGCAAAACCGCTTGATTTTGCAACACTTTCATCATTAACGTTTGTTCAGCCTGACTATCAACGTTATCCTTGCTTGAAGCTTGCAATCGATGCCTGTCATCAAGGACAAGCCGCGACAACTGTACTTAATGGTGCTAATGAAATGACCGTTGCCGCATTTCTTGAAGGTAAAATACGCTTTACGGATATCGCCAAAATCAACCACAATGTATTAGAAAACCAAGTTTTTTCTGAACCAGTTTCGATTGAAGAGGTCTTAGAAATCGACGGATGGGCGCGTAAAAATGCAGAAAAAATAATCGCTCAGACAATTTAAAGCGGGTATGTGTTTTATTTAGTTGCTGATAGCCATAATAACTCTTTAATATGTGACGTGTTTAAAAAAAGAAAAACAACATGGTATCACTTAGAGATTTAAGGATGTGTCTTATCAGCAAATTCAATAATAGTAGTTATTATTGGTCTGTATACTCAAAGTGGTACTCACAAGGATTAATATTTAATGAACTCTAGTGGTGAAAATCTCTCTGACTCAATGATGCCTAAGCATGTTGCTATCATTATGGATGGTAATGGCCGATGGGCGAAACAAAGAGGGAAACTTAGAATTTCAGGTCATAAGGCAGGCGTTGAGTCTGTCCGTAATTCTGTACGCTTTGCGGTAAAAAATAAAATTAGTTCGCTGACATTGTATGCCTTTAGTAGTGAAAACTGGAGAAGGCCAGAGAAAGAAGTGAGTTCTTTAATGGAACTCTTTGTTTTTGCTCTTGATAATGAAGTTAAAAACTTACATAAAAACAATGTAAAACTAAAAGTCATTGGTGATGTGAGCCGTTTTAGTGAACGTCTCAGAAAAAGGATTGATAAGGCGGAAGCATTAACGCAAAACAATACTGGGCTAAAACTGAATATTGCTGCGAATTATGGTGGCCGCTGGGATATTAGTAACAGTGTAAAACAAGTATTTGCAAAGGTTCAAAGTGGTGAGCTTTCTATTGATGACATCAATGAAGAAAGTATTGATGACCATATTTGTATGCATGACCAAGAGAATGTCGATTTAGTCATAAGAACGGGGGGGGAGCACCGTATTAGCAACTTCCTCTTATGGCAAGTCGCTTATGCGGAATTTTATTTCACCAACGTTTTGTGGCCAGATTTTGATGAAATGGTGTTTCAAAGTGCAGTTGATGCTTTTAGTCAGCGTGAGCGCCGTTATGGTGGAGCTGAATCAGATGATGAACTGGGCAAAGAATAGGGGAAAGATGTGCTGAAATATCGTTTGCTTACTGCGATAGTCTTAATACCGATTGTTATTGCAGCGCTGTTTTTACTTTCTCCAGCGAATTTTGGGTTTGTTGTGATTGCGGTTTGTGCTTTAGGCGCTTGGGAATGGGCGCAATTTGTCGGCTGGCATTCACAAGCTAAGCGTATAGGCTTAGCGGTTGTTTTTACCGCAATATTACTCGCAATGCAATTTTCTATTTCCGATATAAATCAGTTTTCTACTGAACCTATGATCCTGTATGGCCTATGGGCAGGCCTTATTTGGTGGGGAATTGCCATTATTTTAGTGGTTACCTATCCTGCTTCTGCAGCATGGGGTAAGTCCGTCATTATTCGATTGCTATTTGGCGTGTTAACGATTATCCCGTTCTATTGTGGGATGATGGTTTTAAGAACCGTTGGTTATCAAAGTGATACATTCTTCGGTGCTTGGTGGTTATTGTATGTCATGTTGCTGGTTTGGGGCGCGGATTCAGGTGCTTATGCATTTGGTCGAACTATCGGACGCAACAAAATGGCCCCTAAGGTATCACCGGGTAAAACATGGGAAGGTTTAATTGGTGGCCTTATAACTGCAGGGGTAATTTCATGGTTATTTAGTGCCTTTGCGCCAATCCCTGTGATGCCTGATTATTTGCTAGTGACTTCAATTATTGTTGTTATAGTATCTGTGTTTGGTGATTTAACCGAAAGTATGTTTAAGCGCCAATCAGGTATTAAAGATAGTAGCCACTTAATTCCTGGACATGGCGGTATCTTGGATCGTATTGATAGCCTGACAGCAGCAATTCCTGTTTTTGCTGGGCTAAATTTGTTAATTTTTAACGGTTTTGGTCTTTAGGAAGATACATGGGATTTATTTGGAGTTTAGTTGCATTTATTATCGCGATAGGCGTGTTAATTACAGTGCACGAGTTCGGCCACTACTGGGTTGCTCGTCGTTGTGGTGTTTATGTTGAACGTTTCTCTATTGGGTTTGGCAAAACGTTATGGCGCAAAGTCGATAAACATGGCACTGAATTTGTTTTGGCAATGATCCCGCTAGGGGGGTATGTCAAAATGCTTGATGAGCGAGTGGGGAGCGTCTCTCCTGAACGTCGCCATCAAGCGTTTAATAATAAAACTGTAGGTCAACGAGCGGCCATTATTAGTGCTGGGCCAATTGCGAACTTTTTGTTAGCAATTGTTGTCTATTGGATAGTCTTTATGATTGGTATTCCTTCCGTAAAACCTATCATTGAAGACGTAAAACCAGGTTCTATTGCGGCAACTGCAAATTTTGAACCAAAAATGGAACTAAAATCCATTGATGGCATCGAAACTCCTGACTGGAATTCAGTTCGTTTAGCATTGGTTGGCAAAATAGGCGACCGTGAACTGACAGCTCAAGTATTACCAAATGGTTATAATGAGCCGATTACAAAAACAGTTGATTTAACGACTTGGCAGCTTGATCCTGAGAAACAAGATCCAATTTTGTCGGTAGGTATAATGCCGGTTTCTGCAAGGATTGACCCCGTTATCCAAAAGGTGACGCAAGGGTTAGCTGGTGAACGAGCCGGCTTACAGAAAGGCGACAGAATAGTCAGTGTTAATGGGGAAGTATTAGGTCTTTGGAACCCAGTTACACGCATTATTCGTAATAACCCAGGCGTCCCGTTAAAACTTGAAGTACAGCGGTCGCAACAATTGATTTCACTCACACTGACCCCTGATAGCCAGAATGGACAGCGTGGGGAGAAAATTGGGTTTGCAGGTGTAGAACTTTCAGTGTTACCGTTAGCAGATGAATATAAAATGGTGCAACAATATGGGCCATTTTCTGCGTTTTACCAAGCCAGTGATAAGACGTGGCAATTAATGAAGTTGACGGTCAATATGATGGGTAAACTGGTTGTTGGGGATGTCAAACTCAATAACTTGAGCGGTCCGATATCTATCGCTAAAGGTGCGGGGGTATCCGCCGAGTCAGGCTTGGTATATTATTTGATGTTTATTGCGCTTATTAGTGTCAATTTAGGTATCATCAATCTGTTTCCATTGCCTGTTTTAGATGGGGGGCACTTGCTCTTCTTATTAATTGAAAAAATTAAAGGAAGTCCAGTGTCTGAGCGAGTACAAGACTTTAGTTTTCGGATAGGTGCAATGGCATTGATTCTGTTAATGGGACTTGCACTTTTTAATGATTTCTCTCGCTTCTAATTTTTATAAGCTGGGGACCAGTAAGGAATACGCATAACAACGATGGCGATGAAAAAGTTGCTCATAGCGTCGCTGCTTTTCGGCAGCGCCACTGCATACGGTTCAGACGGATTCGTAGTTAAAGACATTCGTTTCGAAGGTCTACAACGCGTCGCCGTTGGTGCAGCATTATTGAACATGCCAGTTAGGGTTGGCGATTCAGTTGATAACGATGATATCAGCCGTTCGATCCGTTCCCTATTTTCAACCGGTAACTTCGAAGATGTTAGGGTCCTGCGTGATGGAAACACGCTGATCGTTCAAGTTAAAGAACGACCAACGATTGCCAGTATCACCTTTACAGGTAATAAGTCTGTTAAGGATGATATGCTCAAGCAGAACTTGGAAGCTTCGAATATCCGCGTTGGTGAGGCACTTGACCGCACGACAATTGCGAATATCGAAAAAGGTTTAGAAGACTTTTACTATAGCGTTGGTAAATATAATGCAACAGTAAAAGCTGTTGTAACACCTTTGCCGCGTAATCGTGTGGATTTAAAATTTGTTTTCTCTGAAGGTGTTTCAGCTCAAATTCAGCAAATTAATATTGTGGGTAATAAGAATTACACCACAGCAGAATTAGTTAATAAGCTGCAATTGCGTGATGATGTACCTTGGTGGAACCTGGCTGCAGACCAAAAATATCAGAAGCAAAAACTGGCGGGTGACTTAGAAACGCTGCGCAGTTTTTATCTTGATCGCGGATATGCACGTTTTAACATTGACTCCACGCAAGTCAGTCTGACCCCAGACAAAAAAGGCATTTATATTACGATTAACATCACTGAAGGCGATCAATATAAAATATCTGGCGTCGAGGTTAATGGTAATACAGCGGAACACTTATCCGAAATCCAAGAGCTTATCACTATCACACCGGGAGAATTATATAACGGTGCTCAAGTGACGAGCATGGAAAACAAAATCAAAGATATGTTTGGCCGTTATGGTTATGCGTATCCTCGAGTCATGACACAACCTGAAATCAACGATGCAGATAAAACAGTTAAATTGCATTTAAATATTGATGCAGGTAACCGTTTCTATGTACGTGAAATCCGTTTCCAAGGTAATGACACCAGTAAAGATACCGTTTTACGCCGTGAAATGCGTCAAATGGAAGGCGCATGGCTCGGAAATGACCTTGTTGAACTCGGTAAAGAACGTTTGAATCGTACTGGTTACTTTGAAACGGTTGATGTTGAAACTCAACGTGTTCCTGGTAGTCCTGACCAAGTAGATGTTATCTACAAGGTTAAAGAGCGTAATACTGGTTCAATGAACTTCGGTATCGGTTTTGGTACTGAAAGTGGTGTGAGCTTCCAAGTTGGGGTTACACAAGATAACTGGTTGGGTACAGGTAACGCGGTTGGTATTAACGCAAGTAAAAATGATTACTCAACTAACGTTGAATTCTCATTTACTGACCCGTACTTCACGGTTAATGGTGTGAGCTTAGGCGGTCGTATTTTCTATAACGACTTTAGTGCAAAAGATGCAGACTTGTCAGGCTATAACAACAAAACGTATGGTTTAGACAGTTTCTTAAGCTTCCCATTCAATGAAAATAACTCTTTCCGTGTTGGTGCGGGTTATGTTCATAACCGACTCTCAGATATGCGTGCTCAAGCTGCTATGTGGGATTACCTTGATTCTATGGGTAAAAATCCACCAGTCACAGAAAATGGACGCAATAAAGAAAGCTTTGATGCGGATGACTTTACGTTAAACTTAGGTTGGACTTATAACTCGTTGAATCGTGGTTTCTTCCCGACATCGGGTAATAAAACGAACGTCTCGGCTAAAGTGACAATACCTGGCTCTGATAACGAATACTATAAACTGCGCTTTGATACAGCACAGTATTACCCACTGGATGAAGACGAAAGTTGGGTTGTTCTGGGACGCGCACAAGCAGGTTATGGTGATGGTATTGGTAGTAAGCAAATGCCATTCTATGAAAACTTCTATGCGGGTGGTTCAAGCACCATTCGTGGTTTCCGTTCGAATAATATCGGTCCAAAAGCAGTTTACCTGAAGAAAGTGAATGGAAAAGATGGTCCTGAGCCGGGAAGCCCATCTAGTGATGCGGTTGGTGGTAATGCGATGTACGCAGCATCATTTGAATTAATCACTCCTACTCCATTTATTGATGAAAAATATTCGAACTCAGTTCGTACATCTTTGTTCGTTGATGCGGGTACGGTATGGGACACGAATTGGAATAGTATCCCAGCAGCTTGGCGTGCAGGTATGCCTGACTATGGTAAGGCATCTAACGTTCGAGCTTCTGCGGGTGTGGCTTTACAATGGATGTCCCCACTTGGACCACTGGTCTTCTCTTATGCGCAGCCGATTAAGGACTACGAAGGGGATAAATCAGAACAGTTCCAATTTAATATTGGTAGAACGTGGTAATCTACTACAGTTTCTACTTATGATGGCTCCCATAATTTTGTGGGGGCAACCAAAATTTCCAGCCATACGTATGGGTTAAGGAGTTTAGTGTGAAAAAATTGTTGTGTGCAGCGGGTGTGAGTATTGCTTTAGCAATGTCTGCGGGGGCTTATGCTGAGAAAATCGCTATCGTCAATGTTGGTGAAATTTTCCAAAATATGCCTGCGCGTGAAGCCGTTGCTAAACAGCTTGAAAGTGAATTCAAAAGCCGTGCGACTGAGTTACAAAATCTAGAGAAAGATTTGCAAACTCGTGTTGAAAAATTGCGCCGTGATGGTGCAACAATGAAACAAAGTGAGCGCGAAAAGCTTGAATCTGAACTCATGACTAAACGTGATCAATTTGCTGAAAAAGCTCAAAAATTTGAAGAAGACAACCGTCGTCGTCAAGGCGAAGAGCGTGCTAAAATTTTAACTCGTATTCAGAACTCTATTAAGTCTGTTGCAGCTAAAGAAGGCTATGATGTCGTTATCGATGCAAATGCAGTAGCTTATGCAAAAGATAGCGTTGACATTACAAGTCAGGTTCAAAAACAGGTTAAATAATAGATGTCTTCAATTCGATTGGCTGACCTTGCTCAGCAGTTGAATGCGCAATTACACGGTGATGGTGATATTACCATCACTGGTATTGCTCCAATGCATTCAGCGAATAATCAACAGATTACTTTTCTATCTGATAGCCGTTATAGTGATAAATTGGCTGATTGCCAAGCTGCAGCGGTGGTTCTCACAGCAAAAGATCTCGAAGCCTGCAAAGTTGCAGCACTGGTTGTTGATAACCCGTATCTGGCTTATGCGAAAATGGCTCAAATAATGGATACAACGCCAAGTCCGGCTGAAGATATCCATGCATCAGCGGTCATTGCTGATGATGCAAAACTTGGTAAGAATGTCGCAATTGGCGCAAATGCCGTTATCGAAAGTGGTGTTGAGCTTGGCGATAATGTGGTGATTGGCGCAGGTTGTTTTGTGGGCAAAAATACGCGTATTGGTACAGGAACCCGTTTGTGGGCGAATGTTAGCGTATACCACAATGTTGAGATTGGCGAACACTGTTTGGTTCAATCTGGCACAGTAATTGGCTCTGATGGTTTCGGCTATGCGAATGATCGTGGTAATTGGGTCAAAATTCCTCAATTAGGCACAGTGATCATCGGCGATCGTGTTGAGATCGGTGCGAGCACGACCATTGACCGCGGCGCTTTAGATAACACAGTGATTGGTAATGGGGTTATTATCGATAACCAGTGCCAAATTGCACATAATGTCATAATTGGTGATAATACCGCAGTTGCTGGAGGTGTTATCATGGCGGGTAGTTTAAAAATCGGCCGCTACTGTATGATTGGTGGTGCTAGTGTCATCAACGGCCATATGGAAATTTGCGATAAGGTCACAGTAACAGGAATGGGGATGGTCATGAGGCCTATCACTGAACCGGGAGTATATTCTTCGGGGATCCCTTTACAGCCTAATAAATCTTGGCGTAAAACAGCTGCTTTAGTCTTAAATATCAATGAGATGAATAAGCGACTGAAACATGTCGAGCGTGAATTAGATAGCCAAAATCAAAAAAATCAGTAATCATTTTGTAATTCAGGCTAAAATAGTTATCTGAGTTACGTTTTCCGGCCTGCCAGTTAACCTAATCTAAGGTTAAAGCAGGCCGATTCATTAATTAAACCGTATTAATAGACAGGAAGAGTATTTCGATGAGTGATAATCATACTCTGAATATAGAAGAAATCTTAGAACTGCTTCCACACCGTTACCCGTTCCTTTTGGTTGACCGTGTATTAGATTTTGAAAAAGGCAAATCATTGCGTGCAGTGAAAAATGTGTCATTTAACGAGCCATTTTTCCAAGGACATTTCCCAAGCAAACCGATTTTTCCAGGCGTATTAATTTTAGAAGCCATGGCACAAGCAACAGGGATCCTTGCGTTTAAAAGCGTTGGGAAATTAGAGCCTGGTGAGTTGTACTATTTTGCAGCGATAGACAATGCGCGTTTTAAACGTCCAGTTCTGCCTGGGGACCAAATGGTCTTAGAAGTTGAATTTATCAAAGAACGTCGTGGAGTTGCACGTTTTAAAGGTGTTGCTAAAGTTGATGGAGAAGTGGCCTGCGAAGCAGAAATGATGTGCGCCCGTCGCCGTGAGGTCTGATATGATTGATAATACAGCCTATATTCATCCATCTTCTATCGTAGAAGATGGCGCTATCATCGGTGCCAATGTTCAAATTGGCCCTTTTTGCTATATTGGCGCGAATGTCGAAATTGGCGAAGGTACTGAGTTGAAATCTCATGTTGTCGTTAATGGTCATACAAAAATAGGCCGTGACAATGTGATTTTCCAGTTCGCTTCCATCGGTGAAATTAACCAAGATCTTAAATACCAAGGTGAACCAACGCGAGTTGAAATCGGGGATAGAAACCGTATTCGCGAAAGTGTCACTATTCACCGTGGTACCGTTCAAGATGTTGGCTTGACAAAAGTGGGCAACGACAATTTACTGATGGTGAATGTGCACATAGCCCATGATTGTATCATTGGAAACCGTTGTATTATTGCAAATAACGGTACGCTAGGTGGCCATGTAACACTGGGTGATTATGCCATTATTGGTGGTATGACCGCAGTTCACCAATTCTGTAAAATTGGTGCCCATGTTATGGTCGGTGGTTGTTCTGGTGTTGCACAAGACGTGCCGCCTTATGTCATTGCACAAGGTAACCACGCGACACCATTTGGTTTAAATCTTGAAGGTTTAAAACGCCGTGGTTTTGAAAAAGAATCACTACATGCTATCCGTAATGCATACAAGGTGTTGTATCGTTCAGGTAAATCGTTAGAAGAAGCCCGTGAAGAAATCGCAGAAATGGCAAAATCCAATGAACACGTGAAAGTGTTTAGTGATTTCTTAGAGGATTCTGCGCAGTCTAAACGTGGTATTATTCGTTAATTTAGTATTAATGAATCGAGGCCTTTAATAAGGAGCGAATTTCGGTGAATAATAGCCGCCCACTTACTATTGGCCTTGTTGCCGGAGAAACATCTGGTGATATTCTCGGTGCAGGGCTTATCCGTGCACTTAAAGAACAAATACCTGATGCTCGCTTTGTTGGTGTTGCTGGCCCTTTAATGCAAGCCGAGGGTTGCGAAGCTTGGTATGAAATGGAAGAGCTTGCTGTCATGGGCATTGTTGAAGTCCTTGGCCGCCTGCCTCGGTTATTATCCATCCGTAAGGATTTAACCCAGCGTTTTACCGAACTGCAACCTGATGTTTTTGTTGGAATTGATGCCCCTGATTTTAATATTACCCTCGAAGGCCGTTTGAAATCTAAAGGTATCAAAACCATTCATTACGTTAGCCCATCAGTTTGGGCATGGCGCCAAAAGCGGGTATTTAAAATTGGTCGTTCAACGAATTTAGTATTAGCTTTTTTACCTTTTGAAAAAGCATTTTACGATCGTTTTAATGTTCCTTGCCGTTTTATCGGGCACACAATGGCCGATGCCATTCCATTACATCCTGATAAACAAGCCGCTCGACATCGATTGAATATTCCTGAACATGCTAAATGTTTAGCTTTACTGCCGGGAAGCCGCCATTCCGAAGTCGAAATGCTTAGTGCAGATTTCCTCAATACAGCGAAAATATTACAGCGTAATATCCCAGATTTACATATTGTGGTGCCGTTGGTGAATGAAAAACGCCGTCAGCAGTTTGATGAGATAAAAGAAAACACCGCACCTGAATTGGCAGTCCATATTTTAGATGGTCAAGCACGTGATGCGATGATTGCAGCGGACGCGACGTTATTAGCATCGGGAACGGCGGCACTCGAGTGCATGTTAACAAAATGCCCAATGGTGGTGGGGTATCGTATGAAACCTTTCACTTTTTGGTTAGCAAAGCGATTAGTAAAAACGCCGTATGTTTCTTTGCCTAATTTATTAGCAGAAAAAGAGATTGTTAAAGAGTTACTCCAAGAGGAGTGTCAGCCTGATAAACTCGCACAGCAGTTACTCCCATTACTCAATGGTGGCGAGCAGGTTGAAAACTTGAAGCTCACTTTTTTGCAATTACATCAGCTCATTCGTTGTGATGCAGATAAACAAGCGGCTGAAGCGGTATTAGAGATGGTCAAAAATTAATGGAATTTATCTATCCAAAAGCAAATATAATTGCTGGTGTTGATGAGGTGGGCCGAGGCCCATTAGTTGGTGCTGTAGTGACTGCAGCGGTGATCCTTGATCCCAATAAGCCAATTGCAGGGCTGGCAGACTCAAAAAAACTCACCGAAAAAAAACGTGAGAAATTATTTGATGAAATTCAGGAAAAAGCGCTGTGTTGGTGCATCGGCCGCGCAGAGCCAGAAGAAATTGATAATATAAATATATTACATGCAACCATGTTAGCTATGCAGCGCGCCGTTGCAGGTTTATCTATTGTTCCTGAGTATGTTCTCATTGACGGCAACCGCTGCCCTGAGTTGCCAATGCCTTCACAGGCAGTAATTAAAGGCGACAGTTTAGTACAAGAAATTAGCGCGGCATCCATTTTAGCTAAAGTGATCAGAGATAGGGAAATGGTTGAGCTAGACATAGCATTTCCTGAATATGGCTTTGCGAAGCATAAAGGCTATCCAACGGCTTATCATTTAGAAAAATTGGCGCAGTATGGCGCAACCGAATTCCATCGTAAAAGCTTTGCTCCTGTGAGAAGAGCTTTAGACAGCAATAAGTAGGTATTAGGTCGATGGCATCACCTCGTTTTATTCATTTACGCGTCCACAGTGACTATTCCATGATTGATGGGCTAGCCAAAACGGGGCCACTGGTTAAAAAAGTGGCTTCGATGGGCATGCCTGCGTTTGCGATCACCGATTTTACTAACCTTTGTGGGTTAGTCCGGTTTTATGGTGCAGCGCATGGGGCGGGGATCAAGCCAATTATTGGTGCTGATTTTTATGTGGAAAGTGAACTATTAGGTGATGAAATATCCCACTTAACTGTTTTGGCACGTAATAATGAAGGTTATCAAAATCTTACCTTACTAATTTCTGAAGCATACCAAAAGGGCTATGGTGCGGTTGGGCCAACCATAAAACGAGAATGGCTGGCCAAGCACAAAGACGGCTTGATTCTGCTGTCCGGTGGCCGTAAAGGGGATGTCGGGCAATTTCTATTAAGGGGAAATCAAGCCTTAGTGGATGAGTGCCTTGCATTCTATGAAACCCATTTTCCAGATAGCTACTATTTAGAATTGGTTAGGACAGGGCGACCTGATGAAGAGAGTTATCTACATGCGGCTGTCGAGTTAGCGACTAAAAAAGGCCTACCTGTCGTTGCAACGAATGATGTTTGCTTTATTGAAAGTAGTGATTTTGATGCTCATGAAATACGTGTTGCTATCCATGATGGTTTTACATTAGTCGATCCCAAAAGGCCTAAAAATTATAGCCCTCAGCAATATTTACGTTCCGAAGAAGAGATGTGTGAGCTGTTTGCTGACATCCCTGAAGCGCTAGAAAACAGTGTAGAGATTGCTAAGCGTTGTAATGTAACTATCCGTCTAGGTGAATACTTCTTACCTCAATTCCCAACAGGGGATATGAAAACAGAAGACTTTTTAGTTATGCGCTCTAAAGAAGGGCTCGAAGAGCGTTTAGAATTTTTATTTCCTGATGAAAAAATTAGAGCAGAAAGACGTCCTGAGTATGATGAACGTTTAGACATCGAACTCAACGTAATCAACCAAATGGGTTTCCCCGGCTACTTCTTGATTGTTATGGAGTTTATCCAATGGTCGAAGGATAACGGCGTACCCGTTGGGCCAGGACGAGGCTCAGGGGCGGGTTCCCTTGTTGCTTACGCATTAAAAATTACAGACCTTGACCCACTGGAATTTGATTTACTGTTTGAGCGTTTTTTGAACCCTGAGCGTGTTTCCATGCCTGACTTTGACGTCGATTTCTGCATGGAAAAACGCGATCAAGTGATTGATCACGTGGCTCAAATGTATGGCCGTGAGGCGGTTTCTCAAATCATTACCTTTGGTACGATGGCGGCAAAAGCGGTTATCCGCGACGTGGGGCGCGTACTTGGGCATCCATATGGTTTTGTTGATAGAATTTCAAAATTAGTGCCGCCAGATCCTGGTATGACACTGGAAAAAGCGTTCGAAGCAGAACCTCAGTTACCTGAAATTTATGAGGCTGATGAAGAGGTTAAAGCGCTTATCGATATGGCGCGTAAACTCGAAGGTGTCACACGAAATGCCGGTAAACATGCAGGTGGGGTGGTTATCGCTCCAACTAAAATTACGGACTTTGCCCCACTTTATTGTGATGCGGAAGGCAATAACCCCGTCACACAATTCGATAAAAACGATGTCGAATATGCAGGGCTAGTGAAGTTCGACTTCCTCGGTTTACGGACGTTGACGATCATTAACTGGGCGTTGGAAATGATCAACGCGCGTCGCGCTAAGAAAAACTTAGAGCCGATTGATATTGCTGCTATTCCGCTACACGATCAAAAAAGTTTTGATATGCTGCAGCGCTCAGAAACCACAGCGGTATTCCAGTTAGAATCACGTGGAATGAAGGACTTAATTAAGCGATTACGTCCTGACTGCTTCGAAGATATGATCGCACTGGTAGCATTGTTCCGTCCAGGACCACTGCAGTCAGGCATGGTAGATAACTTTATTGACCGTAAGCATGGTCGTGAAGAAATTTCGTACCCAGATGTGCAGTGGCAACATGAATCATTAAAACCTGTTCTAGAGCCCACATATGGTATTATTTTATACCAAGAACAGGTTATGCAGATTGCTCAGGTTTTAGCTGGGTACACACTCGGCGGTGCAGATATGCTGCGCCGTGCGATGGGAAAAAAGAAACCTGAAGAAATGGCGAAGCAGCGTTCTGTTTTTGAAGAAGGAGCAATCAAAAACGGGGTAGACGGCGAGTTATCAATGAAAATCTTTGACTTGGTAGAGAAATTTGCCGGTTATGGGTTTAATAAATCGCACTCAGCTGCCTATGCATTAGTTTCATACCAAACACTGTGGCTCAAAGCCCACTATCCCGCTGAATTTATGGCAGCAGTCATGACCGCAGATATGGACAACACGGAAAAAGTGGTCGGTTTAGTTGATGAATGTTGGCGAATGGGCTTAAAAGTATTGCCACCAGATATCAATAGTGGGCTTTATCACTTCCATGTGAATGATGAAGGTGAGATAGTTTACGGTATTGGTGCAATTAAAGGGGTCGGTGAAGGCCCGATTGAGGCGATTGTTGAAGCGCGTCAACAAGGCGGAATATTTAAAGAGATTTTTGACCTTTGTGCGCGAGTCGATATTAAAAAAATTAATCGTCGTGTGATGGAAAAGCTTATCATGGCAGGGGCATTTGACCGATTAGGCCCTCACCGTGCGGCATTGATGTCTTCCCTTGAAGATGCATTAAAAGCGGCTGACCAACACGCTAAAGCAGAGGCAATAGGCCAAGCAGATATGTTTGGTGTATTAGCGGAAGCACCTGAACAAGTTGAAAGTTCATACGCCAGTGTGCCTAAATGGCCAGAGCAGGTGGTATTGGATGGTGAACGCGAAACGCTTGGTTTATATTTAACAGGGCATCCAATAACGCGATACTTGAGCGAAATAGAGCGCTATACTAATGGGCTTAGATTAAAAGATGTGAACCCCACCCCTCGTGGTCAAGTGACAACTGTGGTAGGTTTAGTACTTTCAGCTAAAGTGATTACAACCAAGCGTGGAAATAGAATTGGTATTTGTACGCTTGATGATCGTTCCGGTCGTCTGGATATTATGTTATTTTCAGATGCGCTCGATAAATACCAACATATGTTGGAAAAAGACAATATCCTGATAGCCACCGGTCAGGTCAGCTTTGATGATTTCAATGGTGGTAATAAAATGACAGTGCGTGAGTTAATGGACATTAGTGAAGCAAGGGAAAAATATGCTCGAGGACTTGCAATTTCACTGTCAGATAAACAAATTAACGATCAATTGCTGAACCGGCTTCGTAGCACTCTTGAACCTCATCGTTCAGGAACGATCCCGGTTCATCTGTATTACCAGAAGGATGATGCCAGAGCCAAGCTTAAATTTGGTGTTGTTTGGCGTGTGACGCCAGTGGATCCTCTTCTGAACGATCTTCGAACTCTGCTGGGTAGTGAGCAGGTAGAATTAGAATTTGACTAAAATAGGAATATTATGAGTCTGGATTTTCTTGATTTTGAACAGCCAATCGCAGAATTAGAAGCGAAAATTGATTCTCTAACAGCGGTTAGCCGTCAAGATAACAACTTAGAAGTCAACCTAGATGAAGAGGTTGCTCGTTTACGTGAAAAAAGTGTTGAACTGACACGTAAAATTTTCTCTGATCTAGGAGCTTGGCAAATCGCTAAACTCGCTCGTCACCCACGTCGTCCATATACATTGGATTATATTTCTCGCATTTTTACTGATTTCCAAGAATTAGCAGGGGATCGTGCTTATGCAGATGATAAAGCCATTGTTGGTGGGATGGCGCGTCTAGATGGCCGTCCAGTCATGATTATTGGGCATCAGAAAGGGCGTGAGACAAAAGAAAAAATCCGTCGTAATTTTGGTATGCCAGCCCCAGAAGGTTACCGTAAGGCATTGCGTCTGATGGAACTGGCTGAGCGTTTTAACTTGCCTATTATTACCTTTATCGATACCCCTGGAGCTTATCCGGGCGTTGGTGCTGAAGAGCGCGGCCAATCAGAAGCTATCGCTCGTAATTTACGTGAAATGTCACGTTTATCAGTCCCTGTCATCTGTACCGTTATTGGTGAAGGTGGCTCTGGTGGTGCACTTGCTATCGGTGTGGGTGATAAAGTCAATATGCTGCAATACAGCACTTATTCTGTTATTTCACCAGAAGGCTGTGCATCTATTCTGTGGAAAAGCGCAGATAAAGCACCATTAGCAGCAGAAGCAATGGGGATTACGGCTCCACGCCTTAAAGAATTAAAATTAATTGATAATGTGATCCCTGAACCATTAGGCGGTGCACATCGTAATTATGATGAAATTGCAGAACAGTTAAAAGCACGCCTGACTGAAGATTTAGACGAATTAGAAGCGTTAGATGCTGAAGCATTGAAAAACCGTCGCTATCAGCGCCTGATGGACTATGGTTATTGTTAATCATTAACAGCTAATCGTTAATAAAAACGGGAGTTTGCTTTTGCCAGCTCCCGTTTTTTATTTTTAAGCTAGTCATTTTTAATGATAACAGAGTGTTTTGATTTAAATTATTCATCTGCTGAGAATAACAATAGATAGGAACTAGGGTGCGACAATATAATTATTTGCTATATGCTTTTACTTGCGTATTGATATGGAGCTTTATTCCTATTGTCTCTCGTTTTGGGCAGGAAGGTATGGATAGTTTCCAATTCCTTTTCTGGTCAAACTTAATTTCTGCGATATCTGTAATTATTGTTGCGTTTGCTTCAGGATATCGGCTAACAAAATTGTTTATTTTGCCAAGAGATGTACTAATTAAAGTCTTTGTTCTTGGGTTTCTTGATTGTTTATTCTACTTGTTACTGTACTACGGATATTCCATTGAAAATGGTATCGCCGTATTGGTCATTCAATATAGCTGGCCATTAGTTATTATCTTGTTATCAGTGGTATTGCTAAAAGACAAATTAGTGGGAAGACAAGTCGTTGGTATCATTATTGGCTTTATTGCAGTAATTATCACTTTCACCAAAGGGCAAATTACTCAACTTCATGTTGAAAATCCAACAGCATTATTACTGGTTTTTAGTGGTGCATTTTGTTTCGCACTAATGTCAGTTTTCTCCCGCCAATATTCGATTGACCCTTATATTAGTACCGTATGGTTATTTATTTTTTCAACGCTGACTTCTTTTGTCTTATTGATGCTGTTCAGTGAAATGAGATTACCTTCAAAAGCCGCTTTTTGGCCAACATTGGTTAATGGCATTTTAATCAATGGAGTGTCTTATATTTTGTGGTTCAAGGCGATGAATACAGGGCATTCAGCAAAAATTGCTTCTGTGATATTTTTATCTCCCGTATTATCGGTACTCTGGTTAGTGTTAATCTTAAATGATGCTTTTGAAGTTGCTTATATAGCAGGGGTATTACTAGTAATTATTTCTGGTATTTTGTGTATTGGTTCCAAAAAACATGGTCAGAAATTATGAGAAGGGCGAACAAATGATACAGCATTCGCAAGTCATTGTTGAACGGGTTCTCAATAAAATAAACGGTATTCAAAAAATTCTAGTGGGGTTCAGTGGCGGTATTGATTCAACTGTTTTATTACATGCGCTTTATCTTATTCGGCAACAGCAACTCCCTTCACTAGAAATTCGCGCTATTCATGTTCACCATGGGTTAAATAGTAAAGCAAATGAATGGGAACAGCACTGTGCTCAATTATGTTTACAGTGGGACATTCCTTTCATTTGCCGACATGTCGTGGTTGATTCAAGCCAAAAAGGTATTGAAGCTGCGGCACGAGATGCCCGTTATCAGGCTTACCGAGAAGAATTACAAGAGGGTGAGGTGTTAGTCACAGCTCAACACCTTGATGACCAAGCAGAAACTTTCATGCTAGCGCTAAAGCGTGGCAGTGGGCCTGCTGGGTTATCTTCAATGCCTGAAGTATTAGCTTTTACCGCGTGTAGTGGCTCAACATGGTTGTTACGTCCATTGCTTACAACGCCTCGTATAGCGCTAGAAGCTTATATGCAAGAGCAGAAATTATTGTGGGTTGAAGACGATAGTAACCAAGATGACCGTTATGATAGAAATTTTTTGCGATTGAATGTCATGCCAGTTTTGGTTGAGCGCTGGCCTCATTTTTCTAGTGCAGTTGCCCGTAGTGCGGCGCTATGTGCGGAGCAAGAAAGCTTACTCGATGAATTATTAAAAGACACCCTTGAAAACATGATGGACTATCGAGGCGGGCTATTTATTGATGACCTGAAAGCCTGCTCATCATCAAAGCGCAATGCACTTATTCGTCGCTGGGTTGGGTTGCATCAGCTACCCATGCCACCTTTTAATCAATTGGAACGAATTTGGCAAGAAGTAGCATTAGCTCGTCAGGATGCGGATCCTATTTGCCAACTAGGGCAATTTGAAATTCGTCGTTATCAGGGGGCGTTGTGGGTTGTTAAGCGAATTAATAGCTTAGTAAATCAACAGTTTGAATGGGACTTTCCTAAGGTTTTTGAATTGCCTGGATCCTTGGGAATTTTACGGGTTATGGAAGGTGAGGGGCAAATACGTCCGCCCAAACCAGATGAAATGGTGACAATTCGTTTTGGGCTGCAAGGCACGCTAAACATTGTAGGGCGTCATCGTTCCAGAAGCAGTAAGAAGATCTGGCAAGAATTAGGTGTAGCGCCATGGATGAGAGAAAGAGTGCCATTAATCTATTATAACGACCAGCTCATTACCGCAGTAGGGTGCTTTATTACCCCTGAGGGGTTAGTTGATGAAGCGTCTCTGGGGATTGCTATCGATTGGCAAAAAGAGGGTGAATTTAAGGTATTGAACTAATGAGAAGCCCCTTATGACTGTGATTACCATAAGGGGCTATAGAAGGACTCAAAATCGTGAGTATTAGTGAGAGTGGTCGACAACAATCGTGCCGATTTCTGGATGACTGAAGGAAATTATGCAATCCAATCTTAACTCCTTGGTTCCTTCATGTGTTTCAACAATCAGGTACTCAACTTTTTTTCGTAGGAGTAAATCACTGGCCTGCCCCTCAATATTCATGCCGTCATTAAGTGCTATTTGCAACTTTAGTTGGCGTTGGCATGCGATTTCTAGATATTCGTAATCATCACAATTGATAGGTTGATATTCAGTATCTGTAGACATATTCCCTCACCACTGTGTTAGTGGCGGTTATTGCCGCCTTGAACATGTTGTATCAAGCAAAAATGTGCTTAATACGATAATAGCATAGTAACTTTAATAACTATAATCACAGCGAAGGGAAAAAGACAATTCTTATTCGCCAAATCAATGCATAACGTATTTGATCAGTAATGTCCGAATTTTCTTCGGTATGCCATATTTTTATTAGATGAAATGCTATGATGCTTATATTGGTTAATAAGTCAAAACACACGGTTTTAAGGGAATTATAATGAAAAAATCACTAATGTTAGTCTTAATGGCGGTTGGAAGCATTACGTTAGCTGGCTGCCAAAGTGCGACAAAAAATACTGATGCAGCACCAGTCGATAAAGTCTATACAGGGGTTTTACCTTGTGCTGATTGCTCTGGTATTGAGGCAACATTGTTAGTTAACCAAGATGGTAGTTATGTTGAGCAACTGGTTTATTTAGGCACTAGAGATGGTGATACCGCTTTTCATGATACTGGTAAGTGGGATATAGAAAATAATAAATTACGTGCAACTAATCCTAAAGGTGAAAGTACTTATTTTGCTCAGTCGGAAGATGGCCAATCAGTGACCTTATTGGATTTAGAAGGCAATCCGATTGAAACACAGATGAATTATACATTAGACCAAGTTAAGCCGAGTAAAAAAGTGGGACAGTACCGCTATATGGCTGATGCCGCTGTCTTCACAGAGTGTGCTAGTGGTCGTCAATACGCAACTTCTGGCATCGAATTAGAAAAAGCGTATGGTGAAACAGGAGTTGATGGTGGTACGCCTGTCTACGCAGAAATTGAAGGTTATTATACAATTCGCCCTTCAATGGAAGATGGTCAGTTTGATGCCGCATTAGTACCAACTGGTGAGATTAAATTCGACAAAACAGCTTCTTGTAACTAATTCGTACTTTCTCTTTCTTAAAAAGACCCCTTTCAGTTGAAGTGGGTCTTTTTTTTGGCTGTAAATGTTCGATTAAAATGTCGTATTACCCACCTTTAATTCATTTCTTGTCATTATTTGATATCAATATAACTTTTTTATTGACGCAAAATATTTATATAAATGTGAAGGTCGTCATAGCTGATGGTCAATAGGAGACAATTGTTAGCTAGTTTGAATTATCGTAAGTGCAGGGAAGACAGTATACTCCCTTCAACTAGAGATAATTATGTTCTTTAGTGTGTAAGGTTAGATTACATGATAAGCCTATAAGAAAATTTATAAGTCACAGCGGTAATAAAAAATAGAACGAATTAAAGGATAAGGAATGAATAAGAAAAATATTTATCTATTTTGTTCTGCAGGAATGTCTACCTCACTGCTAGTTAACAAAATGAGACAGCAAGCAGAAAAATACGATGTACCTGTCAATATAGAAGCCTTCCCTGAAAGCTTAGCTTCAGAAAAAGGTGTCGATGCGGATGTCATATTGCTGGGCCCGCAAATTGCATGGATGTTATCGGATATTCAGAAATTATTACCTAATAAGCCAGTTGAAGTCATTGATTCACTCTTATACGGAAAAGTGGATGGGCTTGGTGTACTAAAAGCCGCCGTTGCAATTATAAAAAAACAAACAGCAAGTTAATACCCATAAGCTATTTACTACCTCTACAACATAATAACTCCATCAATACTAACGCTATGAATACAACGTAATAAGTTAAGAATGGAGCACACTCAAAAAATTGAGGGTATTTTTATGAGTCTTTTTATCACTTCGCTTGAAAAGGTACTCCTTCCATTCGCGGTTAGATTGGGAAAGCAACCTCATGTTAATGCAATAAAGAATGGTTTTATTCGAATTATGCCTCTGACCTTAGTTGGGGCGATGTTTGTGTTAATTAATAATGTTTTTCTGAGTTTTGATACAGGGTCATTTTTCTATTCTTTGGGGGTTAGACTAGAGCCATCAACGATAGAAACACTAAATGGTTTTAAAGTTATCGGTGGAAATGTTTATAACGGGACATTGGGGATTATGTCCTTAATGGCGCCTTTCTTCATTGCAATGGCACTTGCAGAAGAGCGAAAAGTTGATCCACTCGCTGCTGGTTTGTTGGCTGTTGCTTCTTTTATGACAGTCACGCCTTATGACGTTAATGGTGCTTATGCTGTTGGCGCTAATTGGCTCGGTGGGGCAAATATCATTTCAGGGATCATTCTTGGTCTAGTCGTTGCTGAAATGTTCGCTTTTATTGTTCGCCGTAATTGGGTGATTAGATTGCCAGATAGCGTACCTCCATCCGTCTCACGCTCATTTTCTGCACTTATTCCTGGTTTTATTATCTTATCGATTATGGGAATTGTGTCGTGGGCACTAAGTGGCATTAGTAGTAATTTCCACCAAATCATTATGGACACAGTATCCACACCACTTGCCTCTATGGGGAATGTTGTTGGCTGGGCATATGTAGTATTTACGTCTCTCTTATGGTTCTTTGGTATTCACGGCTCTCTCGCATTAACCGCATTAGACAGTGGAATAATGACACCGTGGGCATTAGAAAACGTGTCTTTATATGCAGAGTATGGTTCAGTTGACGCTGCGATTGCCGCGGGTAAATCTTTCCATATGTGGGCAAAACCGATGCTTGATTCCTATGTATTCTTAGGTGGAACCGGGGCTACATTAGGATTAATTATTGCTATCTTTATTGCATCTCGTCGTGCCGATCATCGCCAGGTTGCGAAATTAGCATTACCAGCAGGTATTTTCCAAATTAATGAGCCGATTATCTTTGGTCTGCCGATCATTATGAACCCAGTCATGTTTATTCCATTTATTCTTATTCAGCCTTTATTAGCAGGAATAATGGTTGCAGCTTATTATTTAGGGATTATCCCACCCGTGACGAATATCGCACCATGGACAATGCCAACAGGGCTAGCTGCATTCTTCAATACTAATGGTAGTATCGCTGCCTTATTACTTGCATTATTTAACCTTGGTGTGGCGGTACTCGTTTATCTTCCATTCGTTGTGATTTCGAATAAAGCACAAAACACAATCGATGAAGAAGAAAGTGAAGAAGATATTGCTAACGCACTGAAGTTTTAAAATAGGGAGGAGCGTGCTCCTCCCATTAAAAAGAGATAAAAATATGTTTGAACTTAATGATATCCAAGACGATACCGCTACGGATGAGCTTGAAGAAGTTGTTATGGGACTGATTATTAATGCGGGGCAAGCAAGAAGCTTAGCTTATACCGCATTAAAAAAGGCGAAAGAAGGTGACTATGAGACAGCAAAAAGTTTAATGGCGCAATCGCACTCTTCGCTGAATGAGGCGCATAAAGTGCAAACTCAATTGATTGAAAGTGATATGGGGGAAGGACGGATCAAAGTTAGCTTAGTCCTTGTTCATGCACAAGATCATTTAATGAATGCCATGTTAGCCCGTGAATTAATTACAGAGTTAATTGAGTTACATGAAAAATTAAACCATTAGAGAGGGAGCCATGATGCAGGCACTGATGAATAGAACCGACACTAATGCTGAAGTTAAACTAGTTCAAGAAAGTGAGCTTTTTAATAATAAAACCTTTCATGTCTTTATTTATAATAAAGTTGAGAGTGCAAGTGGACTGCATCAACATGATTATTATGAGTATATGATCGTTTTAACGGGTCGTTGTTACCAAATAATTAATGGAAAAAAAGTTTTATTAGAGCGAGGGGATTTTATTTTTCTTCCGATAGGCTCTTATCACGAAAGCGCTTATGATTTTGGGCCAACACGAATATTGAATGTTGGTATTAGCAAATCATTTTTTGATAAACATTATTTACCACTATTACCAAGTTGCTTTGTTGCATCACAAGGCTATCAATTGAAAAATGAATTTATGGCTTATATAGAGTCTGTGATCGCATCGTTAAATTTTCGCGACAGTGAATTTAATGAATTTATTGAATTAGTTACATTTAATGTGGTAAATCGATTACGTCATTATCGTGAAAAAAGTATGCGAGATGATGCACCTCAGTGGTTAAAAAGTACATTGGAAGAAATGCATGATATCGCTATGTTTAGTGAAAGCGCTCTACAAAATATGATCGCTATAACGGGGAAATCACAAGAATACTTAACCCGAGCAACAAAACGTTATTATGGCAAAACGCCAATGCAGATTATTAATGATATCAGAATTAATTTTGCTAAAAAGCAACTTGAAATAACTAACTATTCAATTACAGATATTGCTTTTGAATCAGGTTATAGCAGTCCAAGTTTATTTGTGAAAAAATTTAAAGAACTAACTTCATTAACACCGAGTGATTATCGAAAAAATCTATTTAGTGTTGAACAAAAAATGGTAGGTTAAATTATTACCTAAATAAGCTTTCCATTTCTAAAAATATCTAGCATACCCATCTTTTTTATAAAGATGGTGTGCTTTTCTATGTCTATTATAAAGGTACAATGAGGTTAATATGACTCAGAAACAGAAATTAAAAGTTGTCACTATTGGCGGAGGGAGTAGCTACACTCCTGAATTACTGGAAGGTTTTATTAAACGTTACCATGAATTACCTATTACTGAATTGTGGTTAGTGGATGTTGAAGAAGGTAAAGAAAAATTAGATATTATCTATAATTTATGCGAGCGAATGGTTAAATATGCCAATATACCACTCAAAATATTTAAAACGCTTGATAGGCGAGAAGCATTAAAAGACGCTGATTTTGTCACAACTCAATTAAGAGTTGGGCAATTAAAAGCACGTGAATTAGATGAATCAATCCCCTTAAAACATGGTTATTTAGGACAAGAAACCAATGGTGCTGGTGGATTATTTAAAGGGCTACGAACTATACCTGTAATTTTTGACATTATTAAAGATGTCGAAGAGATTTGCCCTAACGCATGGGTAATTAATTTTACCAACCCAGCAGGGATGGTAACTGAGGCGGTATATCGCCATACCAACTTCAAACGTTTTATTGGTGTTTGTAATATCCCAATCGGTATGAAAATGTTTATTACCGATGTTTTAAAATTATCTAATAGTGATGAATTATCTATCGATTTATTTGGTTTAAACCATATGGTTTTTATCAAAGATGTTATTATAAATGGTTCATCGCGCTTTAATGAATTATTAGAGGGTATTGCCTCTGGAACGTTAAGTGCAAATTCAGTTAAAAATATTACTGACCTTGCTTTTGATGAAGGGTTAATTCGAGGGTTAAATCTGATCCCGTGTTCCTATTTATTGTATTACTTTAAACCAAAGGAAATGCTAGCGATTGAGCTTGGTGAGTATTATAAAGGTGGTGCTAGGGCACAGATTGTACAAAAAGTTGAGCACCAATTATTTGAACTATATAAAAACCCAACATTAGATGTAAAACCTAAAGAGCTTGAATTACGAGGTGGAGCTTATTATTCAGATGCGGCTTGTGAAGTCATCAATGCGATATACAATGACAAACAAACTGAGCACTACGTTAATATTCCACATCATGGACATATTGGTAATATCCCTGAAGACTGGACAGTCGAAATGACATGCATATTAGGTCATGATGGTGCAAAACCGCATCCACGTGTAAAACATTTTGATGATAAAGTCCTTGGCTTAATTTATACCTTAAAAAATTTTGAAGTTGCGACTAGCAAAGCCGCAGTAAATGGCCAGTTTAATGATGTGTTACTGGCGATGAATTTAAACCCATTGATTCACTCAGATAACGATGCGCGTTTAATTTCTAAGGAATTACTTATCGCCCATAAAAAATATCTACCGAACTTTGCTAAAGCAATACAACAGCTTGAGCAAGAAGGTTAATAAGCGAAATAGCTTATCGTATTAAGGGAGAGCATATGGCTGTATTACTTATTGTGAATGCCGATGATTTTGGACTTTGTGAAGCGGTTAATTACGGCATTATCGAATCTCATCGTAATGGAGTTGTTCATTCGACTAGCGCGATGATGAATATGCCCGCAATATCCCATGCGGCTAAATTAAGCCAAGAAAATCCGAATTTAGCTGTGGGTATGCATTTTGTTTTAACTGCGGGAAAGCCTTTCTCATCAATGCCGACACTTAGCCGTGGTGGGATGTTGGGGAAATGGCTCTGGGATATTGATATTAATGATTTACCATTGGTTGAAATTGAACAAGAGCTAAATCTGCAATATCAAAAATTTATCGAAATTTTTGGTCGAAAACCGAGCCATATTGATAGCCACCATCATATCCATATGATAGAAGGTATTTTTCCGATTGTTGTTGCTTTCGCCCAAGAAAAGGGCGTTGCATTGCGAGTTGACCGCCAATTAGAGAAAAATTGGCCGCCATTATCATATCAAGTGGCAAGCACTGACTGTTTCAGCAGTGAGTTTTATGGTGATGAAATTTCAGAAGCATTGTTTTTGAAGATTATTAATGAAGCTAAAGCACAAGGGAATAACTCTATTGAAGTTATGAGCCATCCTGCTTTTATTGATAATGAATTACTAAAAAGTAACTATGCTTATCCACGTTTAAATGAATTGGAAGTATTAACATCTGAGAGTTTAAAATCACAGATTTTGGTGGATGGTTTTAAGATTGGTTCGTACCGAGATATTTAAAGAAAAAGCCCAAATTCAATGGATTAACTGAAATTTGGGCTTTATTTTCTAGCTTTTAACCTATTTTATTTACCGAGCTTACCTTTTAGGAAGCTAATGACATTTTCTAGGCCAACCAGTTCTTTATCATCACTACGGCGTGATTTATATTCAATTTGGTTATTGTCTAAGTTGCGGTCACCGATAACGATAGTGTATGGAACACCAATCAACTCCATATCGGCAAACATCACGCCTGGGCGCTCTTTACGGTCATCGAAAATCACATCAATACCGCTTGCTTTTAGGTCCGCATAAAGTTTTTCTGCAACTTCTTTAACACGATAAGATTTGTGCATATTCATCGGTAAAATAGCCACTTGGAACGGAGCAATTGCATCCGGCCAAATAATTCCGCGGTCATCATGGCTTTGTTCAATAGCAGCAGCAACAATACGCGTTACACCGATGCCATAACAGCCCATAGTGACTATTTGGTTATGTCCATCCTCATTCTGGACTGAAGCTTTCATTGCTTCTGAATATTTAGTGCCTAATTGGAATATATGACCAACTTCGATACCGCGTTTAATTTGCAGTACACCTTTACCGTCTGGGCTTGGGTCACCTTCAACTACGTTACGTAAATCAAAAGCTTGTGGTAATGCTAAATCACGTTCCCAGTTGATACCAAAATAGTGTTTTCCATCAATATTTGCACCTGCACCAAAGTCGCTCATCACTGCAACGCTACGGTCGATAACGATCGGTAGTGGCATATTTACAGGGCCTAAAGATCCAGGGCCTGCATTCACCGCATTTCTAATTTCAGCTTCAGTGGCAAATTCTAATGGGCTAGCGACTAAAGGATGTTTTTCTGCTTTGATTTCATTTAACTCATGGTCGCCTCGAATTAGCAAAGCGACAAGTGAATGGCCTGAATCCTTTTTCGCATGAACAATCAATGTCTTAATGGTTTTTTCAACAGGTAAATTGAATTGTTCAACAAGCTCTGAGATTGTTTTTGCATTTGGTGTATCCACCAAGCGCATCTCTTCTGTTGGAGCGCAACGTGGTGTTGTTGGTGCTAATGCTTCTGCAAATTCAATGTTAGCTGCGTAATCAGATTCAGTAGAGAAAATGACGTCATCTTCACCATTTTTCGCTAATACTTGGAATTCGTGGGATGCGCTACCACCGATAGAGCCAGTGTCAGCTTGAACAGCACGAAAATCAAAGCCAATACGCGTAAAAATTTTGCTGTAGGCTTCGTACATCGCATCATAGGTTTCTTGCAATGATTCTTGGCTAGTGTGGAAAGAGTATGCATCTTTCATAATAAATTCACGCGAGCGCATCACGCCAAAACGTGGGCGAACTTCATCACGGAATTTGGTTTGAATTTGAAATAAATTCAATGGCAATTGTTTGTAAGACGTGATTTCGTTACGCACTAAATCTGTAATCACTTCTTCATGAGTCGGACCGAGAACAAACGGGCGCTCACCACGATCAACAAAACGCAGCAATTCAGGACCATACTGTTCCCAACGACCACTTTCTTGCCATAAATCTGCAGGTTGAACGACGGGTAAAGATACCTCTATAGCGCCTGCATTTTCCATTTCTTCACGGACGATGGTTTCTACTTTACGTAGAACACGCACACCAGTGGGTAACCAGTCATACAGACCAGAAGCAAGTTTACGGATCATTCCTGCACGCAGCATCAGCTGATGGCTGATAACTTCTGCATCCGCAGGGGTCTCTTTTAGAGTTGAGAGCAGATATTTGCTAGTACGCATTGTATAGGTTCCATTAGAACAATAAGTTATGGCAAACGATTTATTTGCCAAGGTATATAGTGAGCTAGTCTACCAGTGACGGAGGCTTGCCAAAAGGGGTTAACGTGATTTTTCGCATGGTTCGATAGCGAATACTTCAGTCACACCACCAATTACTCGCCAACGAATATTAAAATCTAATAAATTAACGGCATAGTCACGTGTTTCAGTAGATTGTTTTTTGTATGCGGGGCGAGGGTCTTGCATTAAGACTTGTGAAATAAATTGTTTAATACCCGGATACTGATTTTGATAAACATCTAATTCAGTTTCTAGTTGTGGGGTAAATATAACCTGCATATCATCTGAAGGTGTGTCTTGTGCATATCCTGCGGTTGCGTTTGATACTGCTTCAGCAAAAGGTAAATAAGGTTTTATATCGATAACCGGGGTGCCATCAACTAAATCAAGGCTACCAAGCTCAAGGATCACCTGGTTGTTTTTGGTTGTTATTCCACGTAATTCAACAAGTGACATACCTATTGGGTTTGGCCTAAAAGTTGAACGAGTCGCAAAAACACCCATTTTTTCATTCCCCCCGAGTCTTGGAGGGCGCACGAGTGGTTTCCAACCATTTTCCATCGTTTGATGAAAAACGAATAAAACCCACACATGGCTAAATTGATTGAGTCCTCGTACTGAATTAGGGTCGTTAAATGGCGAATGCAAATGTAAGCGGCCCACACCAGCCTGAACAAGTCCAGGTTGGCGAGGGATTGCAAACTTTTCTTTATACGGAGATTCAATGTGCCCAATAACATTAAATTGAAAAGATTGCATAAGATATTTATTCAACAATTTGTAATGCGCTGCCTTCACAAATTGTTGCCTGATAGCAACCCGGAGAGGTCATAGTTTGGCACTGATGTAAAAGTACGGCATCAGCAGCAATATAGGCAGCTTGTGATAACATGCTTTTTTTTGCGGTATTTAAATTTGCCGGAGGGCTTTGAACGCTTTCTCGACAAGATTCACCGGAGACAACACCCAAATCTTTGAAAGGCATCCCTAATAACTCTTCTGGGCTGTTCATTAATTTAACGTTTGCTGTGTCTGGCTCTGCTACTTTCGGTACAGGTTTAGACAATTTCATACTAGTGAAACCTTTATTTTGCCCTGGACTCGTGTATTGGTTAATTCCACACCCGGCTAACACAAATGTTACCAAAGTGAGCAATAACAGTCTCATAAGTTATACCTTTCTTATATTATTCAAAATAATGCCGCGTTGTTTTTATAGTCTATAAATTACAAAAAATACTAGACGGCGTTAAGCCGTCTAGTATTTTAATCGTTTTTTAAATAATAAAAAAGATTACCAACCTTTAACTGCACCACCATCGAAGACTTCATTTGCTTTATTTGCAACTTCATCCGATTGATATGCTTGAATAAATTTCTTCACATTTTCGTTATCTTTATTATCTTCACGAGCAACAATAATATTTACGTATGGAGAATCTTTATCTTCAACAAATAAACCATCTTTTGCTGGGGTTAATTTAGGTGTAGCACTACTCGCCCAAGTTGTATTGATAATTGCTAATGCAATTTTTTGGTCATCTAAAGCACGAGGTAATTGAGGCGCTTCTAACTCAACAAATTTCAGGTCTTTCGGGTTTTCAACCACATCTAAAACAGTCGGCATTAAGCCAGTACCATCTTTTAATTTAATTAAACCTTGTTGTTGTAGTAACAGTAATGAACGGCCCAAGTTAGTTGGGTCATTTGGTAACGCAATTTGTGAACCATCAGCGAGTTCATCTACCGACTTGATTTTTTTAGAGTAAGCCGCAATTGGATAAATAAAGGTATTTCCGACAGGGACTAATTTATAATTACGATCTTTAATTTGCTGATCAAGATAAGGTTTGTGTTGGAATGCATTTGCATCGATATCGCCTTTACTCAACGCTTCATTAGGTAAAACGAAGTCATTAAATGAAACGAGCTCAACATTTAAACCATACTTTTCTTTAGCAACTTTTTGTGCGACTTCAGCAACTTCTAATTCTTTGCCCATGATCACACCAACTTTGATGCTGTTGGCATCTTTCTCTTTTTCACCACAACCAGTGATAATGAGTGTGCCTAATAGCGCGCCGACAACTGCGATAGATTTTAATTTAATAGACATTGGTTTACCCCTTTAAAACGGACGTTATAAGCACCTTAATGGCGCAGCTATTTTACTAACTATCGATGTGAAACTTTTTTCATTAAATACTCGCCACCAAACTGAATAAGGTTTACTAAAATGACGAGGAGAACAATAACGGTATTCATCACAACAGGGTTATAGGTCTGATAGCCATATTGTAGTGCGATTTGACCTAAACCACCGGCACCAACAGCACCACCCATTGCAGAATATCCGACTAACATAATTAACGTGATAGTGGCTGCATTAATTAAACTTGGCAATGCTTCTGGGATCAAAATCTTACGAATAATCTGAAGAGGAGTTGCACCCATCGCACGGGCTGATTCAATTAAACCGCTTGGAATTTCTAATAACGCATTTTCAACCATACGAGCGATAAATGGTGCAGCGCCAATTGTTAAAGGAACGATTGCCGCTTTTAAGCCAATCGTCGTCCCAACAAGAAACGAAGTTAATGGAATAATCCAAACCAGTAAAATAATAAATGGCACTGAACGGAAAATATTTACGACAACGGCAAGAGCTCGATATAGCCCTACATTCTCCATGACCTGGTCTTTGCGAGTAATATAGAGCAATACACCCAATGGTAAACCTAAAACAAAACCCAAAAAGCCGGAAACAAAGGTCATTGTGATAGTGTCAATTGTGCCGTTAATCAGCAGATAAATCATTCTCTCAGACATAACCCAAAACCTCTACTTTCACGTGATGCTCTTTCAGAAATGCAATTGTGGATTCAATGCCACCATTAATGCCATGTAGCTCGGCTAACATCACCCCAAATTTTACGCCACCCGCGTAGTCAATTTGTGAACTTAAAATATTAATATCAATATCAAACTTGCGTACAGCCATTGAAATTAAAGGCGCATCAACAGACTGCCCTGTAAATTCAAGCTTGAGTAATGGTGATGAGTCCTTACCAGGCTCTGTTTTTAATCGTTCTTTATAATCATCTGGAATATCAATCACTAATGTTGATTGAATAAACGCTTGAGCGACAGGTGTTTTCGGGTGAGAGAATACTTCGCTCACCTTGTCTTGCTCGATTAATTGCCCACCACTGATTACAGCAACTTGGTCACAAATGCGTTTTACAACATCCATTTCGTGAGTAATCAATAAGATAGTTAGGCCTAGTCGGCGGTTAATATCTTTCAATAATTCTAAAATTGAACGAGTTGTCGCGGGGTCTAATGCACTTGTTGCCTCGTCACAGAGCAATACTTTAGGCGAATTAGCTAATGCGCGAGCGATAGCAACGCGTTGTTTTTGCCCGCCAGAAAGGTTTGCTGGGTACGCATCTTTCTTTTCAGTTAACCCAACCAAATCGAGTAATTCATCCACACGCTCTCTAATTTTTTCTTTAGACGTATTATCTAGTTCTAAAGGAAGAGCGACGTTATCAAAAACAGTACGTGAAGATAACAAGTTAAAATGTTGGAAAATCATGCCAATGCCGCGACGTGCTCTCGTCAACGTTTTTTCAGTCATCGATGTTAAATCTTGTCCATCGACAATAACTTGGCCTGAAGTTGGACGTTCAAGCATATTTACGCAACGAATAAGCGTACTTTTACCCGCACCTGAAGCGCCAATAACGCCATAGATCTGACCAGCAGGCACATGCAAGCTAATATCAGTAAGCGCTTGAATGTTACGGCTTCCTTGCTGGAAAATTTTATTAATATTTGAGAGCTTTATCATTTATAGTTTCTAAGTTTATCTGAATTGTTTTTAGATAGTGTATCTAATAAGGTTGGATGTTAAGGCGTCTAGACGTCTAAGTCAATAAAGATTGTTCTATTTATTCTATTCTCCTTTTATTTCTTTTCATGAGATACTAAAAAGAGTTTAAATTTTAGGAGTAAACAGGTGAGTAACGGGATCCCAGCAGTCTTTTTAGATAGAGATGGAACAATTAACATCGATCATGGCTATGTACACAAAATTGATGATTTTGAATTTATCGAAGGGTCAATTGAAGCAATGGCTGAATTAAAAAAAATGGGGTACGCATTAGTTGTGGTAACTAACCAGTCTGGTATTGGGCGTGGTATCTATACAGAAGACCAATTTATGCAACTAACTGAATGGATGGATTGGTCATTAGCTGACAGAGGTGTGGACTTAGACGGTATTTACTTTTGCCCGCATCATCCTGATGCTGAAGTTGATGAGTATCGCCAAGACTGCGATTGTCGTAAGCCAAAACCCGGAATGCTATTAGATGCGCAATCATTTTTAAATATAGATATGGCTTCATCTATTATGGTCGGTGATAAGCTCGCTGATATACAAGCAGGAAAAGCGGCTAAAGTTGGCACAACGGTATTAGTCAAAAGTGGCGAAACTGTAACAGATGAAGTAATGAATAATGCAGATATTGTTATTAGTAGCATTGCAGAGCTACCAAATGCCTTAAAAAGAATCAAAAAGTAGTCGTTTTGAGTGATAAGCAAGCAGTTGAATAAAAAAATGAAAAAAA